>JBDRWA010000075.1:0-11226 GCA_039802145.1 Caldifarciminota bacterium
TCCTGAACTCGCATTGCAGTTCACCTTTCATATCTTCCACAGCAATATCTTTGAATCTTTTTTCTAAATTATTTATCAAATCAATAACCCGTTCTTGACTTAGAGATTGTCCTTCAATTATAATCCTTATCTTTCTTGCAGTATTTGAACCTTCAGAAACAAGCCGATTATCGGTCGATATTTTTTTAAGACAAATCCCCTCAGGGATATCTTTACCAAGATGATAAAGATTTTCTGACCACTTTATACGATTTCGATTCAATTCTTTAATTTTTTTTATTTTCTGATTTAATATTGATTCTTTTTCCTCAACATAAGATAATTCAACTATCTTTTTTTTCAAATCGTTAAGCGTCCGATTTAAATTTGCATTTTTATAATTTCCAAAAAACAAAATAACAATTAAAATTATTAACACCGGAATAGCAATTATTAAACTCAATTTAGCAGACCTTTCAATTCTTTTTTTAAACAAAAAAATCTTGTGAGTATTTTTCTCTTCATATGGGATCAAGTTAATAGAAGGTTTTGAAAGCCCCTTCAGTGCTAAACCCAATGCTTGGGCATATCCAATACTTTCTATATCAGTATGACTTTTTGGCATTTTGAAATCTTGATAAACAAAGGGGTTACCAAATTCAATTGTAAAACCAAATAAATCTTTAAGATTTTTCCTTAATCCTACTACTTTTGCATAATCACCCGTGAGGATTAAATCCTTGATGGAAAAATTCTCTTTTTTTTCATAGTAATTAAAAATCCGAATAAGATTATAACCTAATTCTTCTATATACTTTCTGATTGATTCTCTGTCTTTATTTGAAATTTTTGTCTTCAAATTAATAATACCTGTAGTGATAGGTTCCCCTTCTTTTACAATCATTAAATCTCCGGAATTATTAGCAATATCCAGAATTGCAAAATTCTTTTTCTCTTTAAACCAGGGATGGGGGGCAAATGCATTATACAGGGCAAGGCAAGAAGCGTCAATTAAAAGCGGAAAAATATTACATGCCCGAAGCACAGTCAGCAATCTTTCTACCTCGCGTCGTCGGGCGAAGGCGATGAGCGCCCTGCCTGAAGGAAATAATTCGTAAGCATAGATCACATCTTCAATACTTGTGCCGGGAATAATCTCTTCTATATTATTCACAAACCATTGTTCAAATGAATCTTTATCCGTTACTGGTGGCAAATAAGTGCGGGCTAAGACATAAGAGCCGTGAAAATTGGTTACTACATTATCACGGGAAAGTTTTAAAGATCTAAAGAGTTCTTTTATTTTTATTATATAAAATTGCTCTCTACTTTCCTCATTCAATTCTCCTTCAGAGTAAATCTTTATCTTCCCTATTTTTTTAACTATTGAATTTCTCACAATCTCCACGGCCTTAATCCAATCATTACCAATATCAAGCCCAATTACTGAATCCATGGTGAATTTTACTTGAAAAATTGCAAATATACAAGAGAAAAATTAATTCTTAAAAACCAAATGATTACCTAAAATTTTAAAAAAGATTCCCGAAAACCCGTTGATATTTCATAGGTTTTTACTTTTTTTCGTTTAAAAAATGTCCATAAATTTAAAAAATTTTTTATAATGTATATACAAAATTTTCTGGCTGGTAAAAAATACGTTATAAAAAAATAGTTTATTTGCAAAAACTGTAGCATTGGAAAATCATATTCAAAATTTTGTAGATGCATAGAAGCAATGTATCAAAAATCAACATTTTACAACATTTTACGGCAGGTAAAAAATGTTGAAAAATGCTATTTTTTAAAATACTTAAGTCTGCTTGCAATTTTAAAAATACTACAAATTTTATCAAAAAATGGCCTGATTTTTAATATCAAAGTATTGAAATTTCGGAAGATTGCGGATTTTACTACAAAAATTAGGAAAATTAAGGTTTTGTCTCATTTTATGCGACTCGTGTCTCATTAAATGAGACACGAGCAAATGCAGAACTGGACAGCATTTAAGCGAAATTGTGGATAACTTTGTGGATAACCTGTCTCATTAAATGAGACAGAAAAAATTGAAAATCTTGAAATTTCAGCACATTGGAGTTGGCACGGTTTTTGCAGTATATGTATTGCAGAGGGCTAAAAAGGGCATAAAAAGGCTAAAATTAATTTTTTCGTGAAGGACAAACCTCCCCTTCACACTCCCCTCCGCCCCGCTGTTCATTACGGCGGGGCGGGTTAAACAAAGAGGTTGAAGGTGGAAGATTTAAGGTGCGATATGCAGGGCAAGGCTTTAGCCTTGCAATAACTTGAAGGTGGGAGGTTAGAGAGCCTGCCCTGAATCCTGATCTGTCCCTGAGTTACATCAGTACAGGCTGTCGGGACAGGTTCATTTCAGGGTGAAGGTGAAAGGAGTAGCAATTTATGAAACTTGATTTAAGGTATGGGTCTTTTTATGAAATCTTTTCTGTCATTCCGTGCTTGCCACGGAATCTAGGCATTATGAAGGAGTTGAATTTGATAAAAATTTTTATAGAATTGGGAGAGAACTTCTCTCCCTCCAAAATTCCGCAAAAATGCGGAATGAAAGGGGGTGAATAAGATGAAATTATCGTTAAACCTGTTGGATTTCTCTGCCATTGAAGACCCGATGAAAGTATTATCGGGAGAGCAGGAAAAATGCTGCAATGGGTACTGGAGTTGTGGTGGTACAGTTAGCACTCAATAGCTCCAAGTACTTATGAGGCACTAAATGCTTCAAGCGGGTTATCAAACATATGGTCTTGCCTCGGAATTAAATTGCTTGTTCCGAGGCAAGATTCATATAATTACTTTTATAAAGAGAAGTTTTGAGATTTAAAAAATTAGGCAAGGATATAAAGACTGAATTAAACAGGTACTAAAATGATACATATCATAAATAGAAAGAATAAAGGATGTTTAATTTATATTCCGGACAAGCAAGCATTATTTACAAGTAATCCGCTGACCGCAAATGTATTAAATGCATATTATAACAATGGAGAGTCAATTGATGACATATGTGCTCAGTATTTGTTAAAAAGAGAAGAAATAGCTAATATTGTTAAAATGATTGAGTCGCTTCCATGCCACACTAATATTAGCGCAGAAAACAACCGGCATGATATAGAGATTATGGTAAATCTCGCACATGACTGCAATTTAAGGTGTGATTATTGTTATGCACAGGCGGGGACGTATGGTTTAAAGAGAGAACTAATGCATGAAGATATTGGCAGAAAATGTATAGAATTTTTTAACCTAAATTATAAAAATACAAATCTACATTTTCTTTTTTTCGGGGGCGAGCCCATGCTTAATTTTAGAACGCTCAAAGAAATATGTGAAATATCGGAAAATATAAATCCTGATAATAATAATATATTTCGTTTTAGAATTATTTCTAATGGAACAATTTTGACAGACGAAATTATTGATTATATGAAACGGTTTAAAATTGGTTTTACCGTTAGCATCGACGGCCCACAATTTATACACGATCATTTACGAAAGTATCCAAATGGGACTGGCTCATATAAGAAGATTATTGTCAATTTAACACGATTAAAAAAGAGGTATCCTGATTGTCCAATTATCTATGAAGCAACGTATACTTCCGTACATGAAAAGTATGGTTACACACCGGCAGATTTAAAAATGTTCTTTGAAATTGAATTGGGACTAAAAAATGGTAGTATAATTCCTGTATTTCAGACAAAATATGTCTCAAGTAACTTGAAACCTACTTATTTTTCCAATACACCCACAGAATTTTTAGAGAAAGGCGATTTTATAGGCAACCCTTTATTTTATCCTCTATCTTATTTTGTAGCAAAGAGAAAACCCAGATATGTATGTTATACGGGTATTTCACATTTTACCGTTACTCCAAACGGAGATATATATCCTTGCCAGTTGTTTATTGGAACCGAAAATTTATTGATGGGAAACGTTACCAATAAACACTGGGGTAGTAAATATAACGAGGTACTAAATAATTTATCAGGTTTTGATAAAGAAAAAAATCCGGTATGCATGAAATGCTGGGCAAAGTATCTATGTAAAGATTGCCCAGGAAATATCTATCAGGAAACTGGAAATCTCATTATGCCCACCGATAGGTGTGACAAGAAAAAATACAGCATTGAGGCTCTCTTATTAAAGCTTGCTGAAATAAAGGAAGACGCTAATAAATGGCAAAATTTTATTGAATTAGTAGAATCATGCAAAAAGAAGATATTGGAGGTAGAAGTATATGGTTAATTGGTTAGTATTTTTTTTAATTACTTTCTCATTAAAAAGTATAAATAATAAGTATACCGAAGATGCACCAATAATTGATGGTAAAATATCTGAAGAATGCTGGAATAATGCAAATATACTATGTGAGTTTGTCCAATTAACTCCCCAAAAAGGTGAATCGCCAACCGAGTCTACAAAGGTATATTTACTGCACGATAATAAAAATTTATATTTTGGTATGAAATGCTTTGACGATCCCGGAAAAATTAAAGCAAATACCCGCATTAGAGAAAGTGATAGAATTGCTTGGGATGATGGCATAGGTATTTTCATTAGCCCAGATAAAAATAAAATGGATGGATATCTTTTTCAACTAAATGCTGTAGGAACCCAGAAGGACGTAAGACTTTCAGAGGGCGGAAATAGTTCTTTTGCAGAATGGGACGGTGAGTGGAGCGGAAAAACAACTTTCAGTGATGATGGGTGGGAAGCGGAGATTGTCATACCTTTTAGAATTTTGGAATACAATAATGCCGATACTAACTGGGGATTCAATGTTATTCGATTTATAGCTAGAAAACTGGAAGTAATAAGTTGGTGTAATATCTCTGACCAAGGTAGAATAAAGGAGTGGGGTGAGATGAGGGGATTAAAATTGAAAAGAGTTTCTGAGGCCCAAAAATTGATTAATTACAATTTTTCCCCTTTTGGCGGGGTATTTTTAAGAAAACAGCAGAAAAATATTAACCTCGGGGTTGATGCATTAAAAATAAATCTTAATAGTAAATTTAAATCTGAATTTACTTTGTTCCCGGACTATGCCCATATTGAGGCAGATGTAGATGAATTCAATTTAGATAAATTACCACAGTGGCTGCCTGAAAAAAGACCTTTCTTTATAGAAGACTTAGGAATGTTTGATACTCCGATTACTCTATTATATACAAGAAGCATCACAGGGATATTAACTGGAGCAAAAGCTATCGTCCATCTACCGGGTATTGACTGTGGATTCTTAGGGGCTATCTTAGATACTACACCCAAAGAGATGACGCTTGCTGGTCGCGTAAAAAAATCAACCAAGTGGTTTAATCTTGGATTTTTAGGTATTAATAATATAAATCCCGAAAACAAGGTTTTCAACTTTGATGCTTCTTTTAACTTGCCTAAACAAATATTTTTATCCGGGCAGGTGGCAAAGAGCTGGACAGAGAGTAACGGGAGTGACATTTTGTATTACCTATTATTTAAACGAACGGTCGACACTGGTTTAAACCTTACCGCTTACTATAAATACATTCCCCTTAACTTTAAAGATATAAGAGGCTATATTCCTATGATTGATTTGATAACTTCACAAATTGGCATATCACCAAAATTCCAACTAAATAGGTGGATAATACGAGACTTTTCATTAAATTCTGGTTACTTACTTTGGCAAACCACTTTTTATGAGAAGATTAAGGAATCAATATGGGGTGGGATGAACTTTACATTTCTTAGGAATATAATGGGCTCTTTTTCTTATACTAATGAAGTACGAATTTATAATTCAGAGCATTATTATAATAAATTATGGACATTGACTACATCCTATATGCCTGGAGGTATGTCCGGCGTGGGTTTGAATTTGGTTTACGGTGATTACTGGGGTGGAAAACTTATCTATCCGTCATTAAACTTTAATTATACACTGTATAAAATTTTTACCAATTCACTAATCCTTAATTACCAGATACTCAATTATCCTGATGGGACCGCTGATTCAGCGTTGATCTTAGTTTATATACCTTCTCTTACTCCCTTCGAGAATTTAAATCTTCGCTCTTTCATTCAGCGAAGCGATAAGTCTAACATCTTTATGACAAATATTCTACTGGATTGGACAATTTTTAAAAGGAGCAAATTATATATTGCCTTAAATAGAACAAAAGATATAAATACGAAGGAGGTATCATGGATTTTCTTTACAAAGATAAATTCAAGTATATGGTTTTAATGACAAATAGATTGATACTTTTTATGTGTTGTATTTCAATTATGGCTTGTCTGACTTCCCCAGTGAATAAGCCTTTTATAAAAATAGATAGTGAATCTATTCCAATTGCAAGGGATGAAACTTTGATCGTCAAAAATATAAATGGTAGTATTATTGTGGATTCTTGGGATAAGGATAGCCTGAAAATTATAATAAGAAAAATAGTTTATACTCATTCACAGTTAGAAGCAGAAAGTCTTTATAACAGAATTAAAATAGAAATTATAAAGAAAAGAAATTGCATTGTAATAATTCCTAAATTTTATCATAAACATGCGGCAGCAGACTTGCATTTTTTCCTGCCAAAAGAATTTAATTTAAGCATCCATAACATAAATGGTAAAATAAAAGTTGATGGAGTAAGAGGAGTGATGGATATTTCTGCTTCCAACGGAGAAATTACCTGCACAAGAATTTCTGGGGCACTGAATGTAAATACAGGGAATGGCGATATAATTTTGAGTAATGCTTCTGGGAGGATATCTGCAATAACTTCTAATGCTGATATTAGTTGTTCTATTGAAATGCTTGATGAGAGCTCCATCTCAAAATTTGAAACTGCAAATGGTGATATTACATTATCAATTCCTGATGACTTACAACCCTCCATTTACGGGCAAACATCTAATGGTGAGATTGAAAGTGAATTTCCTATTTATACAAAAAAACGTGACATAGAAAATAAAGAAGGAGTTAAAGTATATGCGATAAGTGCGAATGGTAATATTACGATTACAAGGAGAAAGTAGTTTTCTTTTGGTTGTTGACACACAGATATATTTTGTTGAGCTATTGCTATGAGTGTTTATACAATATTTGCTTTTAACACTATAAAGAAATTTCTGAAATTTCTTGTCCCCTACCGGCAAAAGGGGGTTTTTGCCTTTTTCTTTATGCTCTTGTCTGTTGGGCTACAATTACCTATGCCTTTTTTGACACGTTTTCTCATTGATAAAGTGATTGTTCTTAAAAGTTTTCAATTACTCAATATCATCGGCTTCGTATTGATTGGTTTTCTTTTTATATATGCAATCTCGGTGTTTCTACAAAATCTTTTATTGACCACATTCCGGGGCCGGGTCTTATTTGACATCAGGCTAAAACTCTTTGAGCACATCCAGAAACTTTCGTTCAGTTTTTTCCATAAAAAAGAGACTGGTTATCTGATGTCGCGTTTAAGTGATGATGTCAATGCGGTCCAAGGGCTTCTTGCTGATACCCTGGTCTCCGCTGGTCAGAATATTTTAACATTCATCGCCGGTGTCGCCTGCACACTGTATATCCATCCCAAACTTGCCATAATCTGTTTTTTGATTTTGCCATTCTATCTATTATCTTTAATGGCATTTAATAGAAGAATCAGAAATATGAGTCATGAAGTCAGAGAAAAATATGCATTATTGAATAAAGACTTGCAGGAGTTATTATCTGGTGTTTTTGTTATTAAGGCATTTACTGGAGAAAAACGGGCGACGATAAAGATGCTCGGTAAGATAAAAGAGGCGATTCGTAAAGAGGTAAAATTGGACATCACTGCCACGATTGCCTCAATTTCTTCGGCATTGATTTCTGCGACCGGTCCGATTGTCTTAATCTGGTATGGTTGTGCCGAGATAATGAGAGGTAATTTAACAATCGGAAGTCTGATTGCCTTTAACTCGTTTATCGGCTATCTATTTGGACCAACAAAAAATCTTTATAATTTAAATCTAAATGTTCAGCGTTCTCTGGCTGCGGTTGAACGGATATTTGAGATGCTTGACTTAGAGCCGGAAAGGGATGGTGAAAAGGAGATTAAGATAAGGGAAGGGAGGGTTGTATTTGATAATGTCTCTTTCTCTTACAATGGGACAGAGGAAGTCTTAAAAGATATTTCATTTGAGGTAAACCCTGGTGAGATAGTTGCGATTGTGGGTCGGAGCGGGGTTGGCAAGACGACACTTGTTTCTTTAATTCCAAGATTTTTTGAGCCCCAAAAGGGGAGGATATTGATTGATGGTGAAGATATAAAAGATGCAAGATTAAGATCGTTAAGGAGTCAGATTGGAATCTGCGCTCAGAATGTATTTTTATTCTCTGATACAATAAGGGAGAATATAAGATTTGGCAATCCCGAGGCAAAAGATGGTGCGATAGAAAATGCGGCAAGGTTGGCTTATGCAGATGAATTTATAAAAAATCTACCTGAAGGATATGATACAAAAGTTGGTGAGCGGGGAGTGAACTTATCTGGTGGTGAGCGTCAGCGGATTGCGATAGCGCGGACATTAATAAAAAATCCAAAGATTTTGATTTTTGATGAGGCAACATCACAACTGGATTCAGAATCGGAGAAGATGATTCAAAATGCATTAAAGAATCTATTAAAAAACCGCACTACTTTTATTATCGCCCATCGCTTATCAACGATTCAAAATGCGGATAAGATTTTAGTTTTGGATGAGGGCAGAATTGTTGGTATTGGTAAACACAGAGAATTATACAATTCTTGTGAAGTCTATAAACATCTTTACGATGAACAATTTTTGAGACGGATTTAGTTTAGAGGCTACAATGCAGAATTTTGTAGGCTAAATAAACGATTTGTAGAATGACTAAAACAATGGCGGGAAAAGAATCGGGAAAGATACAATGAATATATGAGGAACTATATGCGGGCATATCGGAATGGGAAGAATGGCAGAAATGTGCTTGAGAACATTGTTCAGATAGTGAATTCACCAAATCCAGTTGATAAATCTGTTAATTAGTGAAAAAAAACTGGTAGTTGAAAAATGTTTGCGGTTGATTATACTACACCAAAATTAGAACGATTATGAAAGCGGAAACGGCTATAAGAATGGATAAGTGCGGTCTTTCTGGAGTAGGGACTTTAGTCCCGTGTTATTACGGTTCCGGTCCTGACCCCTGTGGGATTGAAGGTGTGGTAATTGGGTTAAGGTTGAGATGCTGGTTTATAAAAACACACTTTCAAAATCCCGCAGCGAGAAGGGTCCTGAAAAAAGGTCGTACTCCTCGGGGGCCGGGGTGGGTGTTGACAAAGGTAATGAAGTGTATACAATAAGGAGGTTATTATGGTAAATAAAATAAAAACCTTGCTGTGTTTATTTACCGCGGTTATGTTAGGATTTGCTGGGACATACTATTTCATAAAAGAAGGTGATGTCGGTAATCCTACTCAATCTCCAAATGCACCAGGTCCACAGCCTGTAGAATATGAGCTAATTGAGATAGAATCTGATTCAACCCCAACACCGCCTTTAGGATTTCGGACAACTACCGTAGATGAAATACATTCAAAAGGATTATTGACACCAAGCGAATCATTTGCTCTCGCACAGCAGCAGGGCAGTATTGATGCTGGTACTGTAGAAGGTTACTCCTACACATCATGGATTACAACATATACAAAAAATAATATTAAGCATGCTGAAGGTGGTTCAAGGACAGGCAGAACCGTGTTTCCAGGTACGCTTTTTATACTTGCTCGTAATGCGTGCGTGTGGGATAATAATCCCAGTATAGTATTCCCCAGAAAATTGCATAAACCAGATTCCACGTACTACCAAACTTGGGGTTGGAACACACAATGGGTAGTAGATCGCCAATATCCACTTAATACAACAGCTCAATGGAACCAGAAAGGGTGGCACAAGTATAGTGGGCCCCAAGATCCTTATTCCACCAATGTTACTAAACAATATTAGAAATCCCATCGGATGTGCGGGGGATAGCAATTTATCCCCCGTACATAAATTGTATTTAAATATTTACTACGTAGTTATCAAATTTCCCTTAACGCTGGTTGTATGTCAATAGTATTGGTTTTGCTACTTTTGACTACAATAGACTCAAATCCTAATATTAGTATCGGCATAAATTTAGTCAAGTTTAATACAACTTTTATTACAGGAGACGATTTTGGTAATGAATTAAGAATTTTTGAAAACTATTTCGGCATTAATACTAATTTATCATTGACCACATTTGACATTTTTTGTATTCGTCTTGAGGTATGTGAGCTGCGCAAATATCAATATCTTGGAGATATAAAATTTGTGAAAATGTCAAATCTTGGACTTGATATTGAATTAATCATACCGATTGTTAGAAAGATTGCACCCTTAATCTATTGTGGCACCAAATACGGGCCCTTTGATTACAGATTTCCTTGTGACACTATATTTGAAATAGTAAATAGAGAATTTCATTTTGGATTTGGGGTGTTGCTTAATTTTTCTAAAAAAATAAATGTCATCTTCGAAAGCCAGTTATACAGTCGTAATACTTGGTGTTCTCCAATACTTGGTATTCATATTATTCAGACCTGGGGGGTTGAAAAATTAAATTTGGGCTTACGCTACAGGTTAGTTACTTTGTGATACTATCCGAACTTTTATTGTTACCCGCTTACGGAATGAAGTGTCGCTCTTGGGGAAATATGTAGTTTGATCAAAGTATGACCGAAGCTTCCCACTATATTACAATCCCACTATATCCCCCTTTATAATAAATGAAGACCGAAGCATAGCTTTCGTCAGAAATAATTCTAGGACAAATCTTTAGGTTTGCAATTATTTTTTATGCAATGATAATACCTTTGTTCCAAATTTTTGCCTTGCATGTTAATTAAACAGCACACCGGCAAATTTATGCACTCCAGAATTTTGCCAATTGAACTCTGCCACTGCGATTACTACTCAATTGAAGAAACAATCAATTTCAATTACCCTACCAACATCCACACCCATAAACCAATAATCAGCTGATTGTAGTGGTCAAGCTTGCTTGACATTTGACTCTTTTGCAGAGTAAACTCTGCTACTACAGATAATCATTTTATCCCGTAGTTGTCGAGCTTGCTTGACAACTTACAGCCCAAACCCCGAAATGGGTGTATCGCAATTTAAAATGTCGCCAATTTGTAGCGGTTTGACCCGTGATTTGCATCA
>JBDRWA010000076.1:0-11224 GCA_039802145.1 Caldifarciminota bacterium
GTCGGAAGCTTCACCCTGAGTTACCCCAGGATTAACTTCCTTCTTTAACCTTCTGGCACCGGGCAGGTGTCAGTCCCTATACTTTGCCTTACGGCTTAGCAGAGACCTGTGTTTTTGTTAAACAGTCGCGAGAGCCTTTTCACTGCGCCCCGCTGTTCATCACAGCGGGGACCCCTTCTCCCGAAGTTACGGGGTTAGATTGCCGAGTTCCTTAACAAGGGTTCACCCGAGCACCTGTGGATCTTCACCTCGCCCACGTGTGTTCGTTTCCGGTACGGACATCCATAGTTTCTCCCATAGAGGTTTTTCTCGGCTGAATCTCGAGGCGGGTTTATGGCCTTTTGGGCCTCCCCATCATACTCCAAGGTTAAGAACCTCCGGATTTGCCTGGAAATTCCCCTGAAGTATTTGGACCCTGTATTCCAACACAGGGACCACCTCTACCATCAGCGTCACCCCATAGGTGGTAACGAAACTATAGATGGTAGCCGAATGTTGACGGCTTTCCCATCACCTACGCCTTTCGGCCTCGGCTAAGGATCCGACTAACCCTGGGCGGATTAACCTTCCCCAGGAACCCTTGGGCTTACGGTGTCCGGGTTTTTCACCCGGATTATCGCTACTCGTGCCGGCATAATCACTTCCGTTTCGTCGACCCTATCTCGCGATAGAGCTTCAACCTATAACGGAACGCTCCCCTACCCCTCTCAACCTTAATAGTTGAGAAGCCACAGCTTCGGTGGTCGGCTTGAGCCCCGGTAAATTTTAGGCGCAAGACCACTCGGCTGGTGAGCTGTTACGCACTCTTTAAATGATGGCTGCCTCTAAGCCAACATCCCAGATGTCTGAGTGACCTCACATCCTTTCCCACTTAGCCAACTCTTAGGGACCTTAGCTGGTGGTCTGGGTTATTCCCCTTTCGGCGATGGAGCTTAGCCCCCACCGCCTCTTTCCTGGATTTTTAAGTAATAGCATTCGGAGTTTGGTTAGATTTGAACCCCGAAGGGTTCTCCTCTATCCAGTGCTCTACCACTATTACTGAACATCCAAGACTGCCCCTAGAGGCATTTCGGGGAGAACCAGCTATCACCCGGTTTGGTTAGCCTTTCACTCCTACCCACAGTTCATCCGAGGATATTTCAACATCCACCGGTTCGGGCCTCCATTCCGTGTCACCGGAATTTCACCCTGACCATGGGTAGCTCACCGGGTTTCGGGTAATGCCCCAACCTACTAATACGCCCTATTTGGACTCGGTTTCCCTACGCCTCCTCCCGATACTCTCATATCGGGATTAAGCTCGCAGGTTAGGACAACTCGCCGGCTCATTATGCAAAAGGCACGCAGTCATTCAACACATCTACCCGATTGCTCAGGTAGAGGTCAAACTCCTGCTGATTGTAGGCGCATGGTTTCAGGTTCTATTTCACTCCCCGCCAGGGGTTCTTTTCACCTTTCCCTCACGGTACTGGTGCACTATCGGTCATCCAGGAGTATTTAGCCTTACCCAGTGGTTTGGGCAGATTCACACAGGATAACCTATCCCGTGCTACTTGAGAATCCAGCCCGTGAAGACTTCTGGAATTTCGCCTACTGGGCTATCACCATCTATGGCTCTCCTTTTCAGGAAGATTCGGCTATTCCGAGGTTTTGTAACTTCACCACCCTCAGGACAGATTGGGTGCGGCTGGACCTCACAACCCCGACTGCACAACGCCTGTCCGCTTTAACATGCAATTCGGTTTGGGCTTCTCCGATTTCGCTCGCCGCTACTCTCGGAATATCTTTTCCTCAGGGTACTGAGATGTTTCACTTCCCCTGGTTTGCCTTCTCCGCCTGAGACGGAGAATATCCTGTTTTTCAACAGGATGGGTTTCCCCATTCGGGAATCACCGGGTCAACGGATGTTCGCTCCTCACCGGTGCTTATCGCAGCCTACCACGCCCTTCGTCGCCTCTGGATGCCAAGGCATCCCCACATGCGCCCTTAGTAACTTGGACCCACGTTCCTTCCGCCAATTCTTATAAATTTTCAAAGACCGGAATATGGCTAAAAACCATATTTTTAGCAGAAACCATTCTATTTAATACTGAATCATAAAATGTATTTCTGCTTAAAAATTTTAAATCCCCCGCAATAAATATTATAACTAATTTTCACAAAAAGTCAAGGGTATAAAGCAAAGATATAAATATACCCAATTTTGAGACAATGTCAACGACTAAATGTTTACTTAAAAGTAAATCCTTGCACCTAATCCACCCTCAAGATCAAAATCAGTCGCTGGAAGGATATTAACAACTGGATATATTTCTAAGAATATACCGAAATTAGAAATCTTATACTCTGCACCACCACCAAGACGAAGTCCTATATTAAGTTGTGTTTTATTCTCTGGTTCATTTTCTTTTAATCTAAATCTTCCACCAATTCCTAAGTAAGGTGTGAGGTTTTTAATCTCTCGGTGTTCTTCGGTCATATCATCGGTCCAACGCAAGACAGTTGGAAAAAGGAACTGGTAATCACAGGTGATATGGAGCATTGGGTGGTCACCAAAAGACCATCCAATGTTTGTTGCAATTGCATATCTTTGGGTCATTATAAATTTAGCCGTAAATCCAGTTGGGCTTCCTATTATTATTCCCACCCCAAGATGTTGGGCTGAACATAAGTTTATACTAATGAAAAAATTGATTATTATAATAATAATTCTTTTATTCATAAGAATCTATCCTCAATGGCATTAATAAATAAATAAGATTATCTAAATCCTTTGGTCTAATCATTGAAGCAGTGGAAGGTGAAGTAAGCTGTAATATAATATCAGTGGATGGAATATGTCTTATTATCTCAAGTAGAAAGCTTGCATTATACCAGATTGCCATTTTTTCACCCTCGTAGTTGCAAACAATTTCTTCCTTGGCTTCTCCATCCGGGGATGAAGCAGATAATAGTAATTTATCGCCAAGGAAATCAAATTTCACATTCCTCACGGTTGGACTTGAAACAAGAGAGACCCTTTTTAAAGCACCCCCAAGGATCTCTTTCTCAATTCTACATGTACCAGGAAAGACTTTCGGTATAACACTTTCATAGTTTGGATAAGGACCTTCTATCAATCTTGCAATTATTATAGTTGTAGAGAATTTTAAACCGATCATTCTTTCTTCAATAAATATTTCTATATTTTCTTCAGGTTTATCAATTTCCAATAACTCAAATAATTTCGGAGGAATTATCAATTCTCCATTTTCTGCATCAATTTCTTTTCTATAAAGGGCTAACCGTGCGCCATCTGTTGTTACCATATTTAAAGTATTCTCTTTCACCTGCAATAATACTCCATTCATTGCCCTTCTGCTTAAATCTTTAGAGACCATAAATATTGTTGAATCTACCATATTGTTCATTTCTTCTGTCAGTAATGTTATCCATTTTTTAGATGGAAAAGATGGAGTTTCAGGAAATTCATTATAATCAAGGGCTGGAATGTTAAATTGTGCATTACCAGCAATTATTTGTAGATTCAATTCTTTAAGTTTAAAAGTTAAATCTTCTGTGTTTGACTCACGTGCAATTTCAAGTAGTTTTTTTCCTGGTAATAGTGCTTTTCCTTCTTTTTTTACATCACAGCTTATTGTTTTTTTTACAAATACATCAAGGTCAGTTCCTTCTATATTTAATTTATTATCTTTAGTTTCAAGTATTATGTTTTGTAGAACTGTATGGGTACTCTTGGGGGGTATTAATTTTACAACACTATTAAGAATTTTTTCAAAACTAAGTCTATTAATTCTGAATTCCATTTACGCCTCCTTATAATATAACAGAAATTTTTAAAAATTTAGAGTGTCTGCTGTTGTTGTAATGATAGTGGATATGTGGATAATTTAAAGAAAGTAAGAAATTTCTAAAAAAAATAGTTGCAAAGATGTTCATAATCAAGTTGATATAATTTGATAAATAAAAAGAATTTTTAAAATTTAAAATTATCCACATTTTATTAACTATTTATCTTTGCATTTATCCGCTCTAATTTGCGGGCAAACTCAAAGTCACTCTGTTTAAGGTAGTTTATTTTATCAATCGCATGGATTACAGTACTATGGTCTTTTCCACCAAAACATTCACCAATTTCAGCAAGGGAGAGATTAAGTAAATTACGTAAAAGATACATTGCAACCTGTCTTCCCAACGCAACACGCTGAGTACGCCTTGGTCCCTTTAGATCTTCTTGAGAAAATCCAAATTCATTGCATATCACCTGAATTATCTTTTCTTTAGTAATCTTATAACCATTTCCAAGAAGGTCTTTTAATGCCTCTTCAGCAAGTGCTTCATTTATCTCCTGCCCCGACAATGAAGAAATAGCAAGCAATCTAATTAGGCAACCCTCTAATTCGCGAATATTTGATTTTACTCTTGTGGCAATATAATAAGCAACGTTATTAGGTAACTTCACATTTTCAATTTCTGCTTTCTTCTGAAGAATGGCAATCCTTGTTTCAAGATCCGGTGGTTGTATATCAACAACTAAACCTCCCTGAAATCTTGAAGTTAATCTTTCTTCAAGCGTTGATAATTCTTTCGGAGGGCGGTCTGAGGTCAAGACGATCTGTTTACCTTGAGTGTAGAGATAATCAAATGTATGGAAGATTTCGTCCTGAAGTCTTTCTTTTCCGTAGATAAATTGAATATCATCAAGTAATAATATGTCTTTATTTCTATATTTCTTTTTAAATGCAAGCTGGTCTTTTTTCTGAATTGCATCAATCAATTCATTCATAATATTTTCTGCTTGGGTATAATAGACATTTAGATTTTTATGTTGTTTATGAATGAAGTTGCCTATTGCTTGCATTAGATGAGTTTTTCCCAGCCCAACACCGCCATAAACGAAAAGAGGATTATATGCCTCACCAGGTGCTTCAGCCACTGCCAGGGCTGCGGCATGAGCAAGTTCATTATTCTTTCCAACGACAAAATTCTCAAATGTATATCTTTCTTGTAGTTTTGTTACATCATGAGAAAGTATGATTCTTTTTTTCTTAACCGCGGGGCGATTAGTCTCTTGATTTGCTGCCTTAAATGATAATCTCAAATTTGTTCCGTTAACTGAACTTATTGCTTCTTCAAGAATTTTAAAATAATGCATCGTTATCCAATCAATATGAAAATTAGTTGGCATCTCCACGAGCAGTACATCATCTTTAATTTCAATCCCTTTGCTCTGGTTAAACCAGGTAGCAAATGATTGTGGATGTATCCGCTCTTTTATATGTTTCAATATATTTTGCCAGTATGTTTTTGCTTGTTCACTCATATTTAGTTATCCACATTTATCCACAAAGTTATCCACATTTCTTTCTCCAAAAATTACTGAAATTTCATAAGTTTTTAAATTAGAAAAAAATTTTTATAAAAAAGAAACTAAAGCAGGTTAAGTTTACACAAAAGTTATTAAAAGTCAAGTACAAAAGGAGAATTTAGAAAATTTTTTTTGGCATAGTTTTTGCATTACTTGAATTTACACTGCTATTTAAAAAATTTCATTGACAAATGTATAAAATCTTATATAATAACTTATGAATTTAATCTCATTTTTATTTAGCTGTTGCCTTTTCGTTTCGGGCAGCACAAATTTTGTTGAGTATGGAAACGGAAGTTATTACAGTGATGCTTTTCATGGCAAAAAAACTGCCTCGGGCGAAATCTATAATAAATGGGATTATACCTGTGCACATAGAACGCTACCATTTGGAACAAAAGTTAAGGTAATAAATCTGGATAATAAAAAAAGCGTGATTGTAAGAGTTAATGACCGAGGACCATTTAAAAAAGATCGAATTATTGATCTTTCCTATGCAGCAGCACTTGATATCGACATGATAAAGAAAGGAGTTGTGAAAGTTAAGATTGAGGTGGTCAAATGATAAGGATTGACGCATATGCAAAGATAAATATTGGACTTACAATATTAAATAAACGCGATGATGGTTATCATAATATTGAGACGACTCTCTCCACCATAAATCTGAGCGATAAAATTTTTATTGAAAAGATTGAAAAAGGAATTGAAGTAATAAGCCCTGGATCAAAGATCCCGGTTGAAGAAAATTTATGTTATAAGGCAGCGGAATTGTTTTTAAACACATATGAGATTGACGCCGGTGTTAAAATTAACCTCCAGAAAAATATTCCAATTGGTGGTGGCCTTGGTGGTGGGTCCTCAGATGCCGCAGGTGTTTTAAAAGGAATGAGGTCAATTTTCAATTTAAATATTTCAGATGAGGCATTAATGGAATTAAGCCGAAAATTAGGATGTGATGTTCCTTTCTTTATAAAAGGTGGTGCAGCAATTGCCCGGGGAGTTGGTGATGAATTAAAATTTTTTAAACTTCCAAAAATGCATTTAGTGATTTATTATCCTGGTTATCCAATTGCAACAAAATGGGCTTACGAAGAATACGATAAATCAACCTTGACATCGGGTATAGAACTGGATAATATATTAATGCAAAAAAAGAAAAAAGTAAGATCTGGGTTAAATATTGTAAATGATTTTGAGAAAATTGTTTTTAAAGCCCATCCAGATTTATTGGATATAAAGAATAATTTACTTAGGGCTGGTGCATATATGGTCTCTTTATCTGGCAGTGGTTCCTGCCTATACGCGGTGGTGGATGAAAAGAATATAAAGAAGAATGTTATAAAATACTTATCAAGTATTGGCGCAATGTATTTTGAGGCAGAAACGATATAAAAATGGTTTTTTGTTTCATGGTTTTATGGTGTAGCAGCCAGTAAGGTCTGTGGGCATGGTCTTATGGTAAAAGAATACAATACTCTTGAACCCTATGACCATACCGGCCTCTATGCCTAATAACTAATAACTATCTTTATTGGGGCGTCGTCTAATGGCAGGACCCAGGATTTTGGATCCTGTTGCGGAGGTTCGACTCCTCCCGCCCCAGATCTTATGAAACAGCAAATAGCCAAAGGGGGTTGATTGGATAAAATAATGTTATTTTCGGGAAGTTCAAGTGTTGAATTAACCGAGGAGATAGCAAAATGCATAAGCATTCCTATAAGCAAAAGCACAGTGACGAAATTTGCCGATGGTGAATTAAAAATTAAAATAGAGGAAAACATCCGAGGACAGGATATATTTATTGTTCAATCAACAAATCCACCGGCAGAAAATCTTTTAGAACTATTACTCTTTCTTGATGCGGCGAAGCGGGCATCTGCAGAAAGAATAACCGCGGTTATTCCATATTTTGGCTATGCGAGACAGGATCGCAAAGATGAACCACGTGTTCCAATCTCCGCAAAATTGATTGCAGACTTACTTGCAATAAGTGGTGCACATCGGGTTTTGACAATGGAGCTACATGCTGAGCAGATTCAAGGATTTTTTAACATTCCCGTAGATCATCTTTATGCCGCCCCCGTATTTATTGATTATTATCAGGAGAAGGGTATTGAAAATTATGTAGTTGTCTCTCCAGATGCTGGAAGAGTAAACAGAGTTCGTGCATTTGCCCGACGTATAGGGAAAGACATTCCAATTGCGATTATTGATAAAAGACGGACTGGGCCAAATCAGTCAAAGGTTATTAATGTTATCGGAGATGTTAAAGGTAAAAATGCAATAATATATGATGATATGATAGATACGGGTGGAACGATAATTGATGCTGCAGAGGCACTTGCAAATAAAGGAGTTAGGGAAATATATGTTTGTGCAGTCCATGGGATTTTCTCCCGTAATGCAGTAGAAAAGATTGAAAATTCTCCAATAAAAGAGGTTTCTGTAACTAATACACTTAAAATTCCCAAAGAGAAGGTGGTGGATAAACTGAAGATACTCTCAATCGCCTATCTCCTTGCCGAGGCTATTAAAAGGATTCATAACAATGAATCAATAAGTTCATTATTTAAGGAGGTAGCAGAATGAAGATGGAACTTGAAGCCTATTTATATGAACCCCAGAAAAAGGGTGATGTGAAAAGAATGAGACTGGAAGGAAAAATTCCAGGTGTTTTGTATGGGCACAAGGAAAAGAGCAAGAGAATTTATGTGTTAAAGAAAGAATTTGATAGAATTCTTGAAATATTGAAGAAAGAGGCAGTGACAGTGGATTTGAAATTAAAAGACAAAACATATTCCTGTCTTATCAAATCTATTCAGCATAATCCAATAGATGGAAGATTATTACATATTGATTTTCAGCACATAAGCAAGAAAGAAAAGATTAAAGCAACGGTTCCAATACATTTAGTAGGTGAGTGTCCAGGAGTAAAGAAAGGTGGTCTCCTTGATCAACACCTATATGAAGTTGTTATCCGCTGTCTACCCGAGCATATGCCGTCACATATTGATGTTGATATTTCAAATCTGGACACAGGAAAGACAATCCATCTCAAAGACATTAAGATCCCAAATATTGAATTTGAAATAAAACCAGAAACCCCAATAGTTTCAGTCCTCTCACCAAAGGTTGAAAAAGTAGCACCGACGCCGACGGCTGCACCGGCTGAAGGAGTGGCAGAAGAAGCAAAAGAGGAAAAACCTAAAGAAGAAAAAGGTAAAGAAGAGAAAATAAAGGAAGAAAAACCAGCAAAGGAAACTAAAGAGAAATAAAACTTACACTAAATGGAAAAATAAATGATAATCTTTGGCCTGGGAAATCCAGGTTTCAAATATCGCTGGACAAGGCATAATGCTGGTTTCATTTTTCTTGATCGTCTGGCAAAAAAATTTAAGAAAAGATTCGTAAGTTATCCTGAATACAAAAAAGCAACAATAATTATAGAAAAAAGAGAGATAAGATTAATAAAACCCCTTTCGTTTATGAACCGCTCGGGTATGGTTGTTTCACATATACTTAAAAAGTATCCAGATGAATTTATAATAATCCTTGACGATATTAATCTTCCACTGGGCAGAATGAGATTTCGAGCAAAAGGAAGTGATGGCGGACACCTTGGTTTAAGGTCTATCATTGAGGCATTAAATACCGAGGATTTTCCAAGATTAAGAATTGGTATTGCAAATCAAGAGATTATTGAGAGAAAAATTAATTCAGCAGATTTTGTCTTGAGTCCATTTAGAAGAAATGAAAAGAAAATTATTATAGAAGTTATAGAAAAAGCAATAGAGGGCATTGAAATGTATTTAACCCAAGGATTTGAAAGAGCACAGAGTTTTATTAATGGACTTATTATTTTACCTGAAGTAGAGAGTAAAAAAACTTGACATATTTTTATTTCTGATTATAATACTTAAGTATGGGCAATAACAAGTCTTCAAAACTCAACCTTGATGAGATAATTAGAACCCTCGGTGAAGTTGCACTTACATTAAGAGAAAATCCAAAAAAGGCATTAAAAGATTTAAGGGAGATTGGCAAAAAGATTGACCGTCAGATTCCATATCGTGATGGACATATTCTTAGGGTAACAGAATACTCGCTTGCAATTGCCGAAGAATTAGGATTTAGCGAAGAAGAAAAAGTTGTCCTGGAAGTTGCAGCACTGTTACACGATTTTGGGAAGATTGGAATAGACGAGAGTATTTTATTAAAACCAAGAAAATTGAGTGAAGAGGAAAAAGAAGAAGTAGATATGCATGTGATGCGTGGTTATTATATGCTTGCAGGTTTCAATGAACTTATAGAAGCCCTTGGGGGTGTAAAACACCATCATGAACATTATAATGGGTCTGGTTATCCAGAAGGATTGAAAAAAGGCGAAATACCCATTATCGCAAGAATAATTGCTGTTGCGGATGCGTACGACGCAATGACCTCAAAGAGACCCTACCGTAATGCAATGTCTAAAGAAGAAGCAATAAGAGAATTAAAGGCAAATGCCGGAACACAATTTGACCCGGCAATCGTTAGAATATTTATAAAATATATTACAAAAAAGAAATAGATTCCAGATTTTAAATAGAAGATAAAAAATTTTAATTGATTAGTAATATTTTTAAGGTGCGAGTATATAACCAGTGAAGGTTAAAACAGCGTTTCCCCCAACTTTGACCCTATAGATTTGGTCTCTGCTGCATTCTACATGCACATATACCTTACCCTGACGGTTCTGCAAATAACCTTGTTCCACAATAATTCTTGAGAAATTGCTCGGCTCAATCAAATTTTTTCTAATAAGATAACAACCAACGCTTCCTGCTGCTGCGCCTGAAATTGGGTCTTCATTAATGCCCACTACCGGCGCAAAGTGCCTCATAAATACAGTATCACCGGGTTCAAATGTTTCCATACAGAATACAATTATACCATGAATGCCCAAGCGAATACAAAAGTTGTTCATAAAAGTGAAATCAGGTTTGAGATTTTTCATTATTTCAAGGGATTTTATGGGAACAATTAAATCATAATAACCGGTTGAAATTATATCAAAAGGTAAATTTGCCGCAAGAAGGTCATTCTGGCTTATACCCAGTATTCTTGATAATTGGACAGGATTCACCTCAATATCAAGGTAATTCGGTTTTGCAAGGGTCATAGTTGCCCTGGTAACTTTGTTATCCTTTACCCTCAACTCAACCTGTTGTATTCCCGATTTTGTTCTCTGTCTTATTATTGTCTCAGGGTCATTTAATTTTAGCACATCCTCTCCGCTTAAGGCGAAATAGGCAGCGATTGAACCATGTCCCGAGAAATTTATTTCTCCAGAACCAGTGAAGAATCTTAAATAAATATCTGCCTCATGGGTTGATTCCGTTAGGACAAATGCCGTATCAGAAACCGGATTCAAATCACTGGCAAGTAATTTTAAATTCTCTTCTGAAACATCGTCTGCACCCATAACTACCCATGCGGGATTCCCTGTGTATGGGTTGGAGGTAAATACACTCAAACGTTTTGCCTTAACCCATTTTGCCATATTAAGATGATACATAAATTTTATTATTTGTCAAGCATTGTATAGAGATTGCGCTTGACAGGGTTGGAAATATTTGTATACTTAAGTGTTAATCTTAGTATCTTTATAAAGAAACAGTGAGAATTATGAAAAAAATCAGCCGTCGAAATTTTTTAAAAATAAGTGCCGTTGCTATCGCAAATTTAGCGCTGCCAGTGAAAATTTTTGCAAGCGATGGGAAAAATTCAGTCAGACCAATGATTGGTGTTGCACGCGGAAACAAGGGTAAACTTGTAGAGGCAGCGGTTAATGCGATAGGTGGTATAGAAAAA
>JBDRWA010000077.1:0-10404 GCA_039802145.1 Caldifarciminota bacterium
CTGGCATAAAATACTACCTGCAAAAAAACCTTGGTTTTGATATACCTCCCCAATTTCTTTATGGTTCGCAGATAGAGATACCTAAAAGTATTAATAACTCTAATATAGAAATTTATATAAGCCAGAAGTATGTCCCGGGCTCATTTGCTTGGGTCGTGCCGGTTAATGAAGATAAGGCACGGATAGGGATGATCCTTGAAAAAAACAGCAAAATTTTCCTCAAGAGATTTTTAAAGAATAGGATGATGCTTGAGCATGAAATGTTACACCAAAATAGAATATATGTAAAACCGATAGCATATGGACCGGTTAAAAAAAGTGTTTATGAAAGGATACTGATAGTTGGTGAAGCAGCCGGGCAGGTTAAAACCACAACCGGCGGCGGCATTTTTACAGGACTTTTGTGTGCGAACATCGCGGTTGATTATATAAGCAGGGCTTTGAAAAACGGTAGGTCATTGGATGAATATGATATCACATGGCGTTCTGTATTGTCATCTGAATTTGAAATTGGAAAAGAAATCCGCAGAGTTGCTTCAAGAATAAATGACCGCACAATTGAAAGATTATTTTCCTTTGTTAAACAAAATCGCTTCTTGGTTAATTTATTGCTTCCTAAAATAAACTTTGACTTTCATTCTGACTTGTTTTACTTCTGTTTGAAAAGTTTTTCTCATTTGCTTAAAAACCCTTGACACCGGGTAAATTTTAAATATAATCATATACTATGAAGAAATTTGCGAAAGATAATGATTTCATTCTAAAAATACAGGAAATAAGCCAGCAAAATATTTCAGAGTGCTATCAATGTGGTCGGTGTACAGCCGGTTGCCCGTTTGCTGATTTTATGGATGAACCTCCGAATCGTATAATAAGGTATATTCAACTCGGTTATAAAGAGGATGTATTGAAGGCACAGAGTCCATGGTTTTGCGCAGCCTGTCTTGTGTGTGAAACAAGGTGTCCCAGGGGTGTAGATATTCCAAGAGTTATGGAGGCCGTTCGGACAGTACATTTGCGTGCTAAAGAACAGATAATTGATATAGATAAGATAGATAAAGAATTACTCCAGGATGCACATCCGCTTGTTTTAATGAGTGCATTGTATAAGTATTCATACTGATTATGAAGATACCATATTATCCAGGGTGCGATTTATATACCAAGGCAAGGGTCATGAATGATTCAATAAAAGAGTCATTCAAAGCCGTTGACATAGAATTGGTAGAATTACCTAATTGGTATTGTTGTGGAACTACATTCACACTTGCTAGGGATAATAAGATGTCTTTAATTGCTCCGCTAAGAATACTGGCAAAAGCGCAAAAAGAAAATAATGCTGTGCTTGTTCCCTGTTCTATTTGTTATAATACTTTAAAAAGAGCAAATTACATTTTCAAAACCGATCGTGAAACACTGAACATCCTTAATGAACATCTTGGTGAAAATTATGATTGTGAAGAGAAGATAGTCCATCCGTTTGAGTTTATTAGAGAACATAAAGAGGAGTTTAAAGGGGGTGTGAAACGCAACCTCAGCAATCTGAAACTCGGGTGTTATTATGGGTGTTATCTGTTGAGACCAAAGGCTGAAATAAATTTTGATGACCCAGAATCACCCACAATTATGGAAGAATTTGTTCAATTAATGGGTGCACAGCCAGTTACTTTCCCACTAAGGGTTGAGTGTTGTGGTTCCTATCTGATTGTGAACTCCTCAGAGGCAGCCCTTGAAGCATCATACAAAATTTTGAAAAATGCACGCGAGAGAGGGGCTGAGGCAATAGTAACTTCGTGCCCTGTCTGCCATTATAATCTTGATAACTTCCAGACAAAGATTGCTGCCCGCCACCCTGACCATCAATCTGTTCCTGTATTTTACTTCAGTCAGGTAATGGCGATGGCGTACGACCTTCCAGTGGATTTCTGGGGTTTACAATACAACAAAGTATCACCAATCAATCTACTTAAGGAGCATAAATTATTATGAGACACTATGAGGCGATGTTCATCTTTCGTCCCGAATTGAAAGATGAACAGTTAGAAAAAGAAGTTGGTGTGGTTGAAGAACTCATAAAGAAAAGCGGCGCAGATAGTATCCGGCATCAGGTACTTGGGAAAAAAGTTCTTGCTTATCCTGTTGAAAAACAGAAAGAAGGTTTTTATGTGAACTACGAATTTTCAGTCCTCCCGGATAAAATCGCTGAGATAAAGGATAAGTTAAAACATCACAGTAATGTATTGAGGTTTATGATTATTTCAAAGGAGAGAAGAAAATGAATCAATTAAGACTGGGTTATCTGAATTCTGTCCATCTCATTGGTCGCCTTGTTGCAGATCCAGAATTGCGTTATACACAAAAAGGTGCGCCAGTCTGTTCGTTCAGGGTGGCAACCACGAGGCGATTTAAGAATCGTGAATCGGGAGAAACCCATGAAGAAACATTGTTTGTGACAATTGTTGCTTGGCGCAGGCAGGCTGAACTGGTTAATGATTTTTTAAAAAAGGGTAGTGCGGTACTTATTGAGGGTAGATTGCGGTCGCGCCAGTGGGAGACTGATAACAAAGAAAAAAGGTCAGTTGTTGAGGTTGTAGCCCATAGAATACAATTCCTTGACGTACCCGAGTCGGGCACCGATTCCGCAGATAGCAATGTCCCACTTGAGACCGAAGAAGAGAATAAAAGTGACGAAATCATTGATACACCTTTTTAAAAGGAGTAAGAAATGGCAAAAAAATGTCGTTTGTGTGAGAGTAATGTAAAAACGATTGATTACAAAGATACTGCTCTTTTGAAAGGGTATATCAATGAGCGAGGCAAAATCCTTGCCGCAAGATTGACTGGTTTATGTGCCAAACATCAAAGAAAACTTGCTCAGGCAATAAAACGTGCCCGGGAGATTGCCCTTTTACCTTATGAAATAAAATAGATATGAAGGTGATACTTACTAATGATGTTGATAAATTAGGTAAAAAGAATGATATTGTTGAGGTGAAGGACGGCTATGCAAGGAATTACCTTTTTCCCAAAAAACTTGCAATTCCGGCAACAGAAGGAAATATAAAAGGACTTGAGAAGACAAGACAACATTTTTTGCAAGGCATTGAAAAGATTCGTAAACTTAGCAAGGAGCTTGCTGATAAAATAAATAATTTAAGCTTGAAGACTACAATTAAAACCGGGTTGGATGGAAAATCCTTTGGTTCCATCAATCCCAAGGACATTGTTGAACTTTTGAAGGCTAAAAATATTGATATTGATAGAAAACAGATTCAACTTGAGGAACCAATCAAGCATCCGGGTATTTATGATATTACTGTTAGATTGCCCCAACAGGTGACTGCAGTCTTAAAATTAGTAGTGGTAGAAGAGGGGGAAAAATCTTAGAAGTTTTTGTTAGCGGCGTTGTTGAAGACCAACAATTTCACAATTATGTTGTGTTGCTAAAAGAGAAGTACGGAGAAAGAACATTACCGATCTGGATAGGTGATAATGAAGCAATGGCGATTGCAATGTGTCTTGAGGGTATTAAACCAGTTAGACCCTTAACCCACGACTTAGTGAAGACCTTACTCGATGCACTGGAAAGTAAAATCATTAAGGTTATCATAAATGATTTGAAAAATGAGACATATTATGCAAGAATATACTTGGAATCCGACGGCAAGCTGATTTCTATTGATGCACGCCCTTCGGATTCAATTGCCCTTGCCCTGCGCGCAAATGCTACAATCTTTGTTGAAGAAAATATAATGGAAAAACATGGAATTATTTTCAAGGGCGATAGTATAGAAGAAGAACTTAAAAACAAACTACGCGAAACAAAACCCGAAGAATTTGGCGACTACCGGATGAAATAACATATACATTTTAGAAGTAAATGGAAAGATGTATTCGCGAGATTCGTAAAAACTGGGAGGAATTCGGTCGTAAGGACCCTTTATGGTCTATCCTTCCAATTCCCGAGAAAAAAGATAATCGCTGGAACATAAATGATTTATATCAGACTGGCCGTGAAGAAATAGATTCTGTAATAAATTATATAAATAATTTAAATTTAGAGATTAGATTTTATCGGGCACTTGATTTTGGTTGTGGTGTGGGTCGTTTAACACAGGCACTATGTGTTTATTTTGAAGAATGTATTGGCGTTGACATTTCTTTTTCTATGTTGAATATTGCAAGCAAATATAACAATCACAGAGGAAAATGTACTTATATTTTGAATTGTGCTCCGCACCTTTATTTATTTAAAGATGCTGTTTTTGATTTTATTTATTCCAATATTGTTTTTCAACATCTTCCACCTGATTTATCCCTTTGCTACATAAAGGAATTCCTCAGGATAGTGAGGAAAGAAGGTATAATAATTTTTCAAATTACCACCGATATTGTGGGATGGAAAAATAGAGTCAGAAGATATATAAATTATTTTATACCTCAGTCGGTTAGACATATTTATAAAAAATTGAGATATAAAACTTGGGGTATAAAGGATATGTATTACATAAACGAAAAATTTCTTAATGATTTTATTAAGGCAAATGGTGGTAAGATAATTGATTGTATTGAAGATTTTTCTTCTATGCCCAGATATAAGGGTAAAAGATACTGTATAACAAAATAAGATGAGTAAGTGGCTTATTGACTATTAAATTAATTTGAGTATAATGAGATGTGATTATTGACCCGATTGATTTAAAGATTCTACGGCATCTTGAGTCACAGGGTTACGTTCCGATTGATGAAATCGTCAATAAATTTCATATTAAACAGGATGAAATTTTCTTGCGCATTCAAAATTTTGAAGAACACGGTCTGATAAGAGGTTACGGAATAAAGTTA
The DNA here is from genome assembly GCA_039802145.1 of Caldifarciminota bacterium. Classification (GTDB taxonomy): domain Bacteria; phylum Hydrothermota; class Tepidihabitantia; order SM23-42; family JAOAFX01; genus JAOAFX01. The sequence continues at coordinate 4,846 of JBDRWA010000077.1, forward strand.
TTCATTCCTGGGATAGCAGGTGGTAAATGGTATCGTGGATGCGCATTTGTTGACGCTGATATTGAACCCGAGATAGCAAAGATCTATCCCCTCACCGAAGAAATGATTAACAATACAACAATACCGTCAGGGATACTCCCCGCATATTCGTATTTCTTCTATGCGCGTGATTTAAAACACTGCTACAGATTGTTAAATAAAACCTTTGGTGTTAAGTATGTAGAGATCTATAAGATCGCTGAGTACAACATATCCGTTCCCTATGAATTGACAAAGGAAGAATGGCAGTTGATTTATCATCTGTTGCGTTCAAAGATAAATTTTTTAAGAATCTATGAGATAATCGAAAGGCCCTCAAATGATACAGATGTTCAACTGGCGAGATTAATGCAGAATCGCAAAAATAGGCAGGGTGTATTTTCAATTTTTCCTAACATCAATTGGGGTCTTATAAAGAATTTTGCTCATATCCACCTGGCAATTACAACACGTATGAGACCAAATGAATTAAAGAGATTTTTAAAACAGTATATGATTCCAGCGGATATTTTTAGTAAATTTAAAAAGAAATATCTTCAACTTGAGTTTGACCTATGGGGTTTCTCAGATATGTTTAAAATATTGGAGCAGATAAAAGGAGAAAGAAGGATTACAGTCCATGGTATCTCTATCGCTAATCATAATAAAATCTGTGACGATTGGCTCAAGAGCTTTATAAAAGAAAAGGCGGTTTGAGCTATGAAAAAATTTATTCTACCTCTTATTTTCTTTTTAATTTTTTTTAATATTGAATGCCGGAGGAAAAAAAAAGAGATTGCAAAGGAAATAGAGCCGGTTTACACCGAGACTAAGATAATTCTTAAAAAAAATGAAGTCTTACAACCCGCACTCACTAGATTACTGAACGAACAGAAACTTGCCGACAACATTATAAAATTATTGAAAAAGTGTGATTTTCCTTTCCACAGATGCTTACCCGGAGATTCCCTGATTGTTTTGAAAGAAAATAATGTATTCAAGAAATTTACATATTTTCAAAATCCGATGAATGTTTACTATGTTATAAACAACGGTAATTCTATGAGTTTGGCGATGAAGTTTCCTTACATAACTCGTGTAAAAACTTTCTTGAAGGGTGGTATAAATTCTACACTTTATGAATCAATGCTAAAAAGTGGAGAGACACCGATGCTCGTTTATAAATTCGCTGATATCTTTGCCTGGGAGATTGATTTTACGACCGAGACCCAGAATGGTGATTCATTTATGATTGTGTTTGATAAGGTATTTTGTGATTCTCAATTTGTAGATTATTCAAACATTACTTTTGTTAAATATAAGGGGAAGGTTGGTGAATTCTATGGTATTTATTTTAATGACCCCACAGGTTATGATGATTATTACAACTTAAAAGGCGAATCCTTGCGTAAGGCATTGCTCAAATCCCCTTTAAAATATAGTTGTATTAGTTCATATTTTTCAAAAAGTAGGTATCATCCAATCTTAAAGGTCTGGCGTCCACATCACGGGCTTGATTATTCTGCACCGATTGGGACCCCGGTTTCTTCAATCGGGGATGGTTATGTAAGTTTTAAAGGATGGAAGGGTGGTTATGGTAATCTTGTGGAGATAAAACACAAAAATAATTTCAAATCACGGTACGGGCATCTATCACGATTTGCAAAGGGAATCTTTCAGGGGAAACATGTAAAAATGGGTGAACTCATTGGTTATGTTGGTTCAACCGGTCTTTCTACAGGACCACATTTACATTTTGAACTGCATAAAGACGGTGTACCGATAAATCCTTTGACTGTGAAATTACCAAGGGCGCCATCGGTAAAAAAGGAATACCTGAAAGAATTTGGACGCGTGCGCGATTCTTTACTCGCAGTGGTCATTGATACTGCTGCCGGAAGCACAAAATCGGAATGATTGGTTAAATGGTTAAATGTTTTTTAACCAGTTACCAATTACCATTTGTAATTTTAGTGAAGGAGGTTTGATGCCAATACATTTGAGGGCAAAAAAAGGTGATTACTCAGAGACGGTCTTGGTCGTTGGAGATCCGGGGCGGGCGGAGGTTATTAGTCAGAAATTGAGCGATGCTAAACTTGTAAACAAAAATCGTGGTCTGCTTGGTTATACAGGATTTTACAAGGGCAAAAGGATTTCGGTTCAGACAACTGGAATGGGTTGCCCATCCGCCGCAATTGTGGTGGAAGAATTGATCCAATTGGATACAAAAAGAATTATTCGTATTGGAACTTGCGGTGGCATTGCTGAACATATAAACTCACTTGATATGGTATGCGCATTGACTTCGGCACCTTATGATGGAACAACAAATTCATATATCAATGGAGAGCCTGTTGCCCCTTATGCCACATTCGAAATTTTGAAGACCGCCGATAATATCGCAGAAAAAATGGGAGTAAAACTATATTTTGGTGGTATTGCCAGTGTTGATGTATTCTATAGCCCGGATCCAGATTATGTCCCAAAACTTCAGAGAAAAGGAATCCTTGCTGTGGAAATGGAGACGAGTTTGATTTATTATCTCTGTAACCGGAGTAACCTTGAGACTGCTTCATTTTTGCTCGTTTCCGATGTGGTGGGAAGGGGTGAGGAGTTTACAAAGTTTGTGACCGATGAAGAACTCAAACAGGGTATGGAAAAGTTAATCAATCTTGTACTTGAAGTTTGTTGTGCACTTGATTGATCCAAACAGGGGGTAGAAATGGAAAAATGGCGTTGTGCAGTATGTGGATATATTTACAATCCCGAGATCGGCGACCCGGAAAGCGGGATTGCCCCGGGTGTTTTTTTTGAAGAGTTGCCGGATTCCTGGGGATGCCCGGAGTGCGGCGCGGAAAAGGAATTGTTTGAACCCTGCGGTGAGGAAGGAGATGATTTTGGTATTTATTAAAGGTATTATAAATGAAGCGTAGCATAGATTTATTATTGTTGATTATCTGGATTGTTGTGATATTCTTTCTTACTGGCTATCCCGCCCTTGAGACACCGAAAATAAAAGAGGTTCCCATAGACAAATTCTATCACTTTTTACTTTTTTTTGTCTATGGTTTATTTGGATTAAAACTTCTTGATACAGGAATCTATTTTGCATCAGGATTGATTATCGTAATTGTTGCAGAGGTCCAGCAGATTTTCATTCCCGGAAGGGATTTTGAGTTACTTGATATGGTAGCAGGGGTAATCGGTCTATTATGTTTTTATTTAATCAAGAGAAGGAATAAATGACAAAATACCAGAAACCCAAAGGAACAAGGGACATTTATGGACAGGAGTTGGAACGGATTGAACTTATAAATCAGCAGGCGCGAAAATTTTTTAAACTCAATGGTTTCTTAGAGATAAAGACGCCGACTTTTGAATCCGTTGAACTCTTTGTCCGTTCTATTGGTGAACATACCGATATTGTAGAAAAGGAAATGTATACCTTTGAGCACGACGAAAAGTTGTATGTGCTCAGACCTGAAGGAACTGCTTCGGTCTTGCGCGCAGTCTTGGAAGATAAAATAAATCCACCCTGCAGATTTCTTTATATCGGTCAGATGTTTCGTAAGGAAAAGCCCCAGAAGGGCAGGTATCGTGAATTTCTTCAGATTGGTATTGAATTGATTGGTGAATCGGCACCGTTTTATGATGCGGAATGTATAAATCTGGCAAAGAGATTTTTAAATTCAATTGGTGCGACAAATTTTCTAATTGAGTTAAATTCAATTGGTTGTCCAAAGTGCAGACAGGAATATAAAAAGATTCTCAATGATTTTTTGAAGCCGAGGAAAGACACCCTTTGTGTTGATTGCCAGCGACGTTTTGAAAAGAATTTTTTGCGGATATTTGATTGTAAAAATAACAACTGTCAGAACATTTATAATGAGGCACCCAAGATTACGGATAATTTGTGCAGTGATTGTCAGATTCATTATTCAAAGACAAAAGAATTTCTTGAGAAATTAAATATTGGATTTACTGAGAATAAAAAACTTGTGCGTGGTCTTGATTATTATACAAGGACTGTTTTTGAATTAAAATTAAAAGGATTGGGCGCCCAGGATACCATTGTTGCCGGCGGGAGATATGATTTATTGATGAAGGAACTCGGCGGAGATGATACACCCTGTATCGGCTGGGCAATGGGGGTGGAGAGGATGTTGCTTGCACTGCCGGAAAATCTACCCGAAATAAAAAAGAATAAAAGATTTTTTGTTGCGATAATGGGTGAATCCTTATTTTATGAAGGTATTAAATTGAGGGATATTATTATAAATAAAGGCGGAATTTGCTTTGTAGGTAATCCCCTTGATAAGATTAAGACACAATTAAAGGATGCAAATCATTACCAGGTTGACTATGTTATTATTTATGGTGAAGATGAGGCAAAGAAAGGTGTATATACAGTAAAGAATATGTCAACTGGAGAACAAAAAGAGGTCAGCAAAGTTGATTTAGAAAATTATATCAATTCTATTATGTAGGAGAAAGTTTATTGAAAGATTTTAATAAAAAGGGGCACCATCGGTGCCCCTTTTTCATTTATTCCATTAGATTAATGAATCGTCACAACCTTGCTGAATTGTTTGGAATTGTCAGTTTTCAGTTCTACAAAATAGATACCATTTGGTAGATTAAGTTTGTGGTTGATTTGATGCTCGCCCGGATTCAATCTTTGATTCAGAACCTGTTCAACTATTCTGCCAGTCAGGTCATAGACCTGAATCGTCACTAATTTCTGGGTATTGAGTGTGAATTTCACATTCAACAATCTGTTTGTAACCGTATTGCAGATGAAGTTTTCTTTAATTGCGGTTTTGCTTGTCCTTTCTTCAATTCCAATAGTGCCAATACCTCCGGTAATAGCATAGGCAAATCCCATCGGTGCATTTGGCACATTCTGACCTGCAACAGTCAGTCTCCAGACCCCGGTAACTGGGTTATTAACCCTGAAACATTCTTCAACATTCCGGTTATCCCAGGTTGTGGGATTGGCAGATGATTGCCCGCTTGTATACTGATTTCCGCGATAGTATGTTCCGTTTGGTGCGGTGAGGGTGACATTCAAATCATTAATAAGGGTAACGCTGGCATTCGCTGCTGCAGCAGTATCGGTCCAGGCAACCGCAACCCTTAATGGTATCGCTGAATTAGTTACAATAAATGAATCGGTTTTTGACTGGCCGGTTCCAACACCGATTGTATCATCTTTTATTATCAACTTTCTTGTATCACCTGAGAAATAAAGGACACTATCCACATCAATCCTGCCCCAGCCGATGTTGGAATCAGGGACGACAAATGAGCCGACATTGGGGTCACAGGAGACGAATGCCATTGCACGAAGGAGTGCGCAACTCTGGTATTTTATTGAATCTGCAGGATTTGCAGCACCTGATGGATAATAACCAGCGAGTAAATAATGTCGGATAAGACCAACTGAGCCATTCGTTGCTGGTGTTGCCATGCTCGTGCCATCCATACTCCAGTAAGAGCTTGTCGTGCCGCCCTGTGCAGAATATATGGCTTGCCCTGGTG
>JBDRWA010000078.1:0-10324 GCA_039802145.1 Caldifarciminota bacterium
GTAAAACCAAAGAGTGTGAGCACTTCGGGTGCACTTTTACGCAGTTGTTGCCTACCAGGCTGGGGGCAGATGTATAAAGGTGAAGATTCAAAGGGTAAGATAATGATCATAACCACGGCATTTCTATTTCCCACTACTCTTATTGCGACTTCAATTCAAAATGTAAAACACGAAAATTATCTTAAGATTGAGCCGGGGAACGAAGATGAAATGGACCGTGCTTACAAGGAATACCGGGCATGGTATAATATTTCCGCAATCTGCTGGCTTGGTTTTTTCGGATTTTATGGTTATAATATTTATGATGTTATAACTTCAAAACCCGGAATCAAATCCTCAATGATAGAAGATAATAATGGAATTTACTGCAGATTTACAGGTGACAATTTGAAATTTGGATACAATTTTAAGATAAAATAATTTTTTAACTCAAGGGGGATAAAATGAAAAAGCTTATAATCATCACAATGATTATCCTCTTTGCTGGTTGTTTAAAACCACCAAGGGATAATCCATACGACCCAGATAACCCCAATAAGGCATATTTGACCGGCTATGTTAGTTCGGCAGATGGCAAGATTGCAGATGCCGAGGTAAAACTCCTGACGATTGATGATTCAATATATGCGATAACATCAACAAATTCTGAAGGCTGGTATGAATTTAGCAATGTCAGCCCGGGAATCTATAAATTGATTGCCTTTGCCCGTAATTTTATTCCTGCCGAATATTCACCAGAGAGCCTCCCTGCAGGTTCTTCCGATACAGTTGATCTTTACTTCAACGCTGTGAAATATACCTTTGATGAAGAGGATACCGGAACTGTTGAACCGACAGACTTTAAAAGAATTACTGGCAACTGGCGGGTGGTTAATGACAGCACTGCCCCATCTCAACCAAACGCATATAATTGCTTCAGCCAGATTGGAATATCTAACTATGCCAAAACTGTCTCTGACTTCTCAATCGGATTAAATTTCAAGTTTCTAACCCCGGTGGATACATTCAGTTATGCAGGTGTTATTTTAAGGATGAAGGATACTATAAACTATTATTCTGTTTCTGTATCAAGAAAGGCTTTGATTTTTGCTAAAATAAAGAATGGAAATCCAATTCCTCTTGATTATTACCCATTATTTATCAATCAAAACCAGTGGTATGAATTGTGGGTTGATGCAATCGGCAGCGAATTTAAAATATACTTTGATGGCGATTTAAAGATTGAAAAGAGCGATACAGAATTCTCTCAAGGCAAGGTTGGACTATTTATAAGCCGAGAAACGGCACCCCCGATATCAGTAAACTTTGATGATATAATTATTTGTAGATAGTGGCAACATTTTTAATCCATAAAAGTAACGAAGAAACCCAGGTTGTTAAATTAGAAAAAGAATTTCTCACCATAGGCAGGCGTGAAGATAATGATATAGTCCTTGATGATATCTTTGTCTCAAGGCATCATGCCGAGGTGATCAAAAAAGGAGAAACATACATAATCAGAGACCAGAAGAGTCGCTATGGGACCTATGTAAATGGGATTCGAATAACCGAAAAGAAATTAGATTATGGTGATGAGATACAATTAGGCAATATCTTAATAACATTTGTCGATGAAAAGAGGCTCGGGCATATTCCGGAGCGAAAGTCGGTTGCCAAGAGATTTGGAGATTTTATTGATGTTGATAAAAGATTAGATGAACTGAAGAACCTTATTTCAAAGGGTGAAAAAAAAGACAGGTTATTAAAGGCGGTGGATGAGATAAAACAGACATTCGGTTTATACCATCAGAATCTTATTGAGGCAGAGAAGGCAAGGGAGATTGCTTCAACCCTTTGTGAGGTAGGTAAGGTAATCAATTTTGTCTTTGACCTAAATGTCCTTTTGAATCTCTTGATGGATCTTGCATTAAGAATAATCCAGGCAAAAAGGGGATTTATAATGTTGTGTGATGAAGCGTCTAATGCCCTTAAGATCAAGGTTGCAAGGAATATGGGTGGTGAGATTGATCCTAAAAAATCTTCTGGGATCAGCCAGAGCATTGCCCTTGAAGCATTCAGAACCAAAAATATCATTACCACTGAAGATGCAACAAAAGATAGTAGATTCCACACCCAGGAGAGTGTTATCACCTATGCCATTGGTTCAGTAATATGTGCCCCGCTGCTCACAAAAGAAAAAGATATACTCGGTGTGATCTATCTTGATAATCCAGTTGGCTTAAGCCGATTTTCTGAATACGACATTCAATTCATAGAATCCTTTGCCAGTCAAGCAGCAATAGCAATTGAGAATGCCCAGTTATACGAAAAGATAAAAAAGGAAGAAAAAATTACGGAAAGGTTGCAGAGATTCTTCTCCCCCGAAGTTGTGAAGAAAATCATCGCCGAAGAAAAGGCAATAAAACCTGGAGGTGAACATTACATTGCCACAATTCTTTTTTGTGATATCCGCGGTTATACCTCACTTACAGAAAGGATTGATACAGTTGTTGCACTTGAGATTTTGAATGATTTTTTGAGCAGTATGACCGAAGAAGTATTCCTACATGAAGGAACCCTTGATAAATATATTGGAGATTGTGTGATGGCAATATTTGGTGCACCGGTTGTCCATCCAGATGACCCGCTGAGAGCAATAAAGTGTGCCTTAGGAATGAAGAAAAAAGTTGAAGAGCTAAAGAAACGATGGCAGGAAAAGTTGAATATTAAGGATGTTGCATCATTTGAAATCGGTATCGGGATTAATACCGGTGAAGTAATTGCTGGGAACATTGGCAGCGAAAAAAGGCTTGAATATACAGTCGTTTCTACCGCAGTCAACATTGCTTCAAGACTTGAAGATATTGCAAGGCCGGGTCAGATTTTAATCAGTAGAAACACCTATGAGCTGGTAAAAGGAAATGTAAAAGTTGCTCCATTACTACCCGTCAAATTAAAGAATATAAGCCAGCCCGTTGAGGTCTTTGAACTTATCGGGTTAACATAAAATCAGACTTCGTCTAATCTTGACTCGGTGCGTTTTCTGGGTATAATTAAATATGGAAGAACGCATAAATACCGTATATATCGAAGAAGAGATAAAATCAAGTTATCTTGATTACGCAATGAGCGTGATCGTGGGCAGGGCATTGCCCGATGCACGCGATGGCTTAAAACCGGTCCAGCGCCGGATTCTATATGCAATGAATGAGGCAGGGCTTGCCTCAAACCGTGCCCATAAAAAGAGTGCTACGGTCATTGGTGATGTGCTTGGTAAATACCACCCCCACGGTGATATGGCAATATACGATGCCCTGGTCAGAATGGCACAGGATTTTTCAATGCGCTATCCCTTGGTTGATGGCCAGGGTAATTTCGGTTCAATAGACGGGGATGCAGCAGCGGCATATCGTTATACCGAGGTTCGTTTTACACCGATTGCCGAAGAACTTTTAAGAGACTTAGAAAAAGATACGGTAGATTTTATTCCGAATTTTGATGGTAGGTTAAAAGAACCGGTTGTCCTGCCTGCTGGTTTTCCAAATCTATTGTGTAATGGTGCTTCGGGTATTGCAGTTGGAATGGCAACGAATATCCCACCCCATAATCTTGGTGAAGTTATTAATGCGCTAAACGCAATGATAGATGACCCTGAGATAGAAGATAAAAAACTTTTAAAATACATTCCGGGACCGGATTTCCCAACCGGTGGAATCATTGCTGGAAAAAAGGGTATTGAAGAGGCATATTTAACCGGCAGGGGTAGGATCTTTGTAAGGGGAAAGATAAAGGTTGAAGATTTAAAGGGTGGAAAACAGGCGATTGTGATAATGGAGATTCCGTATCAGGTAAACAAGGCATCGTTATTAGAAAAGATTGCAAGTTTAATAAGGGAAAAGAAGATAGAAGATATCTCAGATTTGCGTGATGAGTCGGATAAAGACGGAATCCGTATTGTAGTAGAATTGAAAAGGGATGCAAATCCTGAGATTGTTTTGAATAACCTATACAAATATACAAGCCTTCAGGAAACCTTCGGTATTCAACTTCTGGCACTTGTTGACGGTGTTCCAAGAACTCTCACCTTAAAACAGGCACTAAGGCATTTCCTTGACTTCCGTTTTGAAGTAGTAACCCGCAGGACAAAGTTTGAACTTGCCGAGGCAGAGAAAAAGGCACATATCCTTGAAGGATTGAAGATTGCGATAGAGAATATAGATGAGGTGGTAAATATTATTAAGAAATCAGCCGATGTGAAAACTGCTAAAGAGAAGTTGATGAAAAGGTTTTCACTCACTGAGGCCCAGGCGCAGGCAATACTTGATATGAGACTTGCCCGATTGACCAATCTTGAGAAAGAGGCACTGGAAAAAGAATACTTAGGATTAATAAAAGAAATTGCTCGATTGAAATCAATTCTTTCATCACCAAAAGGGGTATATGGTGTAATAAAAAAAGAATTGAACGACCTTGCCGCAAAGTATCAGGATAGCCGCAGGACAACGATTACCGAAATGGAGCCTGAAGAACTCACGATTGAAGACCTGATCGCCGAAGAAGATATGGTTATTACCCTTACCCAGCGTGGATATATAAAGAGACAGCCTATCACAACTTATCGCAATCAGACCCGTGGGGGACAGGGTAGAAAGCTTGTTGAGACCGGGGAAGAGGATTTTGCCAATCAATTGTTGATTTCAAAGACCACCGATACCCTTTTATTCTTTACCGATGCGGGGAAAGTATATGCGACAAAGATATATGAAATTCCTGAGGCAGGTCCATTTTCAAAAGGCAGGTCAATTGCAAATTTGATTGAAATGGGTGAGGGTGAGAAGGTCACCGCCTGTCTTGGTATAAAAGAATTTTCAAATAAATTCTTTATCTTTATGACGACAAAATTTGGCAAAGTGAAAAAGACCGCGCTTGATGAGTATGAGAATGTCAGGAAGAAGGGGATTATTGCAATAAAATTAGAAGAAGACGATAAATTGATTGCTGCCGAACTCACAACCGGGAAGGATTCTGTATTATTGACGACACGGGATGGCCAGACCCTGAGATTTTCCGAGAAAAAAATTAGACCTATGGGAAGGAATGCGAGCGGTGTCAGGGGAATGAAACTTGAAAAGGGTGATGAGGTTGTGAGTTTTAATATTGCCCGTGAAGAAGAAGATATGCTCATCATTGGTGAGAATGGTCTTGGAAAGAGGATAAAATTTGCTGATGTTAATGAGAAAGGAAGGGGTGGTAAGGGTGTTCGGGCAATGACGATTGATGAAAAGACTGGGAAGGTTGCGGGTGCAGTAAATGTTAATGACGAAGATGATTTGATTGCAATGACCAAGAGTGGTAAAGGGATAAGAACACCGGTAAATGCGATAAGGGTAATGGGCAGGGCAGCAAAGGGCGTCAAGATAATTACCTTGGAAAAAGGGGATAAGGTAGTATCAATAGCGCGGATAAAGGCTGAGGTGTGATGGGGATGTTTTACTGGTATTTTAAAATTTTTAATAATATAAAGAGCGAAGACGAGGCAAATGAACTTGCCCGGCTGGAACTTGAAAGACTGTTTGGCGAAGTTAAGCCAATTTACAATTTTGCTGATAAATTAATAGAAGAACCTTTAAGATATTTTACCGATTCAGCGATTCGCATTCAAGATTTTATTACCCATGAATTACCCTACGGCAAAATTCAGGGTTATTTTAGTGCCACCCAAGATATTAAAGATGTCAAAAAGCTAATCCACCGTCTTGCCTATATTCGTGAGATTTATTTAGTTATTGAAACGACAAGCCCCGCCGAAATTTTATTAAATGAAATTCTTCCTGAAGGAAAAATCGATAAAAATGTGCAGTATTTTTCTAAGGATAATTACCGGCTATTCAGATTTATTACTCATCAATATTTTCTTGAAAAGTCTGAGTATATTTCAAAACTGAGTAGAAACGAAAGAGAGATTGACAAGAATATTGAGGTTCTCTTTTCAAATCTCACAAAAGATATTTATAGAATTCCCGCATCTATAAGTCTAAACATCGGCAAGAGACTGCAAGACTATTTTGCCAATAGGGAAGAACCTTCTTTATATCTGAGCCATTATTTCCATCCCTATAAAGGGAAATTTCACCCAAAGATGGTACGGGCTTTGCTAAATTATATCTATCCAGAAGAAAACGGCACAATTCTTGACAACTTTGCCGGTAGTGGAACATTGTTGTTTGAAGCAAACCTCCTGGGACTTGATGCAATTGGTGTGGAGATAAATCCACTTTCAAGTTTGATGAGTAATGTGAAGTGTCAGATATTCCATTATAACCTCTCAGATTTGAAAGACTATATAGAAAATTATATTAAAATCTTATCAGAAAAAATTCAAAGATTTAGCCAAAATGATAATAACCTTTTCGGTAAAGAAGCCAGCCATAATGTGATACTCAATAAGGCAAAAAATCTGAGCCTAGAGATAAAAAATACGTTAAGGGATAGAGATAGAATCATTCCACAGGTTCTCATCGCCAGGGATGTATTATCAGAACTTTCTCATAATCAATTCAACGATTTCCTTCTTTTATCCTTAAGCGGAACAATCAGTGATGTTGCGAGGAGAACGAGTGAAGAATTTATTGAGGTCTTTCGGTCCCGACTGAATAATCTTTATTTAAGAATATATCTTTTTAAAAAAATGAATGAAATATTAAAAATTAAACCGGGGAAAAGTAAAACCTATACCTGTGACACCAGAAATATGAGACAGATTATTCAAAACAGTGTGATTGACGGTATAATAACCTCACCTCCTTATGCAGTGGCACTGGATTATATAAAAAATGATTATCCGCAACTTGTGCTTCTTGAACTCACAGACTCTCTTGAGAAATTAGAAGAAAATATGATGGGCAATCCCAGGGTTAATTACGACCGAAGAGAATTATTCAAAAAAATGGGAGCAAAAGATGGTAATTTATCCAATTATTCAAAAACCGGCGCTGAGATAGTAAATCACCTAATTTCTTATAATCGTCAGCAGGCTGGTTTACGAAGTTTTAAATTTTTTGTGGACATGGTTGATGCATTAAAAGAAATGCACAGGGTCTTAAATAAAAATGCAAAATGTGCAATTATTATAGGAAACAACCATTACGCAGTAAATAATAAATATATTGAGGTTCCTAATGATAGAGTTATTTTAGAAATTGCTGAAAATATCGGGTTTAGCATAGATAGGATTATTGACCGTAAATTACAGAAAAGCAGTGAAGGAATTATCCATGAAGAGTCCATTTTATTCTTAAGGAAATAGTAGAGCGATAAAATGGCAAAGGCAATAAACATTATTGAATATCCAAATGTAATAACTATTGTTGGCGCAATAAAACCAGTTGAGATTGTAAAGAAAGTTGTAAATACCTTCATTGACTTTGAGAAGGATAAAAAGGGTAAGGGTGTAGTATTTAAATATCCAGTAGAAAAATTTGCAAGTGGCGAAGTCCTTTATATTATTCGGCCCGGGAAAAAGTGGAATTTTGATTTTAAGGTAGATTTGAAACCGGAATACCAACTTGGAAAAGGAACTCACGATCAGATCGCCATAATTTTGCGAAAATTAAAACAAAAAGAGAGAAATGAATTTAAAAAAATTTGGTTGGCACTCACTAATGTTTATGATTGCACAGAATCTAATGTTTTAAAGGTATTAAATGAAATAAAAGTTTCATTGTTTCTAACTCCAAATCCAGAAATTTTACTAAAAGTTCTCAAATGGCTATTTATTATGGAAGATATTCTTTACTGGCACTTTGAAGGACGGGCATTCTTGTATAATTTTTTTCTATACTCTATTTCAGAAACTGACGAAGATAAATTTAACAGCGCAATTGATAAAATAAGAATACGCAAGTTGAAGCCCGAACAGTTAAAGGCGATGCTAAGAGAATTAAATATTGACTGGCATAGACCTCAAAACTATTAAGATGGCACGAAGTGTAAATGGTGAAATCCTCGAATACAATGAAACGAAAACGATTGACGAAACGAGCAGCGAAACCGTATGACGATGGACGAGATGCTATGAGGCAATCCTGGGATGAATATTTTATGGCGATTGCAGAACTCGTCGCAAAACGCGCCACCTGTTTACGCAGGCAGGTAGGAGCGGTCATTGTGAAAGATAAGAGAATCCTTGCAACCGGCTATAATGGTGCTCCGAGCGGGATTGCCCATTGTGAAGAGGTGGGGTGCTTGCGCGGGAAGATGGGTATTGCCTCAGGTGAAAGACACGAATTATGCAGGGGTGTCCATGCTGAACAGAATGCAATAATCCAGGCAGCAAACTTTGGGGTTAATATTGAAGGTGCGATAATCTATACTACACATCAACCCTGTTTTATCTGTACCAAGATGCTTATAAATGCAAAGATAAAAAAAATCATATTTAAAGAGGCATATCCAGATAAACTGGCAGTCCAGATGCTGAGAGAATCGGGCATTAAGTTCAGTAAGTTAAAAAAGAAATTCCGGTAAATTGATAGTTGACTTTTTGTAATTTTTGAATTTAATATTAAGCTCATATTGTTATATTAAAGTTATAAAATAACTAAGGCATCTAAATTTTTATATAATAATTAAGAAAGGAGGACCGTAACATGCCCAAGAAAGTTAAAAGAAAAATTGGAGTTCCAAAGAAGTCAGGCAAAGAGGCAGACCTTGCAGGGCCTGGTGTAAGTACTTACGAAGAGGTTGAAAAGATACTGCCCAATGATTATGAGCCACTCTTGCCTCCATTAGAAAGGATGAAGGCGCTCTTTGCCGTAAAGGAATATATTGAAAAAAATTTATGTAAGGAGTTGAACCTGACGATGGTGCAGGTACCGCTGATTGTAACAAAAGAAAGTGGTGTTAATGATTATCTCGATCGTGATGGTTCAAGAACGCCGATTGAATTTAAGTGCGGGCTTGGCTTGAAGAAACCAATTGATGCTCAGATTGTTCAGGCAGCAACAAAATGGAAGAGAATGGCACTGGCCCAATTTGGTTGCAAACCCGGTGAAGGAATCTGTACCGATATGAGGGCGGTGCGCAAGGACTATTTTTTGGACCATGACCATTCAAGTTATGTTGACCAGTGGGACTGGGAAAAGGTCATAACTCCAGAGCAGAGGAATTTAGATTATTTGAAAGATACGGTAAGAAAGATCTGGAAGGTCATATACGGTGCCGCAAAGTTTGCCCAGGAAAACTGGCCTGAATTAAAAAATCCAAAATATCCACCAATTCCTGAAGAGTTAACTTTCCTTCATGCCGAGGACATACTCGATATGTATCCAGACTTACCCCGTAAGCAGCGGGAGACCGCAATTTTACAAAAATATCCGGCAATATTCATCATCGGAATTGGCTGGACATTGAAAGATGGTTATCCTCACGAAATGAGAGCAGCAGATTATGATGATTGGATTACAGAAACAGTATCCGAAGATGGTAGACCAATGCACGGATTGAATGGTGATATTTTGGTATGGAATCCAGTGACCAGAAGGCGCCACGAATTGTCATCAATGGGTATAAGAGTTACTAAAGAAACACTAAAAAAACAACTTGAAATCACAGGGCAATTGGATTTTCTAAAGCTGCCGTATCATCAGGCAATTCTTAACGATAAAATACCTTTGAGTATTGGTGGCGGAATCGGTCAGTCAAGAACTTATATGTACATACTTAGGACTGCGCACCTTGGTGAAGTAAGTGTTACTGTCTGGCCTAAAGAACTAAAAGAAATTTGTGAGAAGAGAAATATTTTTGTTCTTGAATAGTGGTCCATAGAGCTTTTTGCGAATGGCGGGGTAAACCCCGCCATTTTTATTTAATCCGCTGGGCTTGACTTTTATTTAATTATGATTATATTTCGTATAAAGGGAGGTTATATGAAAAAATGTCTTGGTTTTATTTTAATCTCGGTATTATTTTTTGCAATAACTTGTGTGAAGGAACCAGTTGCCTGGTATGAAGATGTGGGGGTTGTGGAGATTATTACGGATACAACTTTGATTACATTCCATGTTCCAGATACTGATACCGGTCCGGGCAATCCCGGTTGGAACCCTTGGGGTAGTGGTTCAGCATCTCAGGATTTATCAATTACCTTAAAAGAAAAGGCAAAAAAGGATGTTGCAATAACATCGCTTCGCTGGCAATTCTTTGACATAGATGGTTCACAGGTGGCAAGCCGTTCTGAGTCTTATGTACCGCCGATTGAGATTGCTGGTGGGAAAGAACATAGTTATACAGTTTCCATTATAGTTGATGAGGGAATTGCTGATGACCTTGATGATGCAGATGGTGC
>JBDRWA010000079.1:0-10263 GCA_039802145.1 Caldifarciminota bacterium
TCCAGAACCGGACTCCAGATTATCTTCAATAACACTGGGATTAGAAAGTTCCACAAGTTCCCACTGGGTAGGATGATTTTCTGACGGATTCACCGGATGCCACCTCACTGCAAAGTTCTGCCCTACATTTCCAATAGGATAAATCTGCGGTGGTGCAACCTTGCCTTCAATTAATGGGGGAATTGAATCCCGACATAGCTGGGCAAGATATTTTAATGCCTTGAAATTTTCATAGAAGATAGCGTCAAGTTGTGAAGTGTTTTGATAAAATGCAGTCCCTATCTCGGTTGTATAAGAAAGATTTGCAATCCCACCAACCCAGTGGCACCAGGAATATAGCCAGTCAATGCTGCCTCCACTTACATAATATAGAATTTCAGGAATCTGACCCGGTGTATATGTGCCACCGCTCAATCTATTTATCATTCCAGCCATACGGTTTCCGAACCTCGCACAGACAGCCCCATCAGGAATATCAGCCGTTGTCCAGCCCCATCCCCACATAAGATATTCACTATAACTGTGATATGACATATAAGCATTTATGATTTTGGAACGCGCATACATCGTCAATGCCCTGATTTCATCCCCGGAATAAGCATATGCCCCACAAAACACCTCACTTGAAGGATAGTGAGACGCCTCATTTTGATGCCTATCTACTGCTCCCCACTCACCTGCCAGACTGTCGCTACACCCACCATAATTCCGATTCGGATCTGTACCGGTTGCCCCGCCAAATGGCTCACGATTCTTACGCCAGGATAACTGAGACGGATAATCATAAACATACCCATCAACATTTATCACCGGAAACGCATATATCTCAATGTTATCAACAATCTGCCTTATCTCATTATTCGTAGCATAAACCTTCGTTATTGAATCACAAAATTTGTAAACAACAAAGGGCGTTGCCCATTCACGAGCATGATGACAACCATCAACCAAAAACCCCGGCTCAGTCGGATCTTCATAACCTGGATTATCCGAAATCTTAACACCATATATCCAGCGATTCTGATAAGTCCTTATCGGCAGAGAATCAAACTTACAGATTGAGGGATAAGTCTGCGCCATCTGTCTCATCATCTGAACATACTGATCATAACTGTAATACTGACCCCTCACCTTCTCTTTCTCTAACTCTAAACTGTAAATCTGGACTTCATAGGGCAAACCTGAAGCAATGATTCTATCCATTGTATTACGGTCAGCCACAATATCATACCACTCATTTGCCCTGCCCGTAGCAATATCAAGATTGTATTTTGGTGATATACGCGCAAGCTCATCCCATCTGCAATATATCCTTACAACCATCGTCTGGGCAGATATGAGACCCGCCACAAGCAAAGAGACAATCACAACACGGTTCATAATACCTCCTTTTTCTGTAAAAATTATACCGAGTATTTTTAAAAAATCAAGGGGAAATTTCTTAATCGCTTTATTGACATATTGGCAATTATTGAGTATAATAATTTTATGACAAAATTTGAATCAGAAAAATACAAAATAGTGATGGATTTACAATCATCTTTACAAATTAATATTTAAACGAAGGAGGACTGCAATGAAAAAATTTGAGTTGAAGAGCGAACAATTAAGATGGCAATGCACTTCGGATTTTCTAAAATTTAAATCAAGCGATGAACTTGCTTTGTGCGAGGGTATTATCGGACAACCAAGGGCTATTGATGCAATAAGGCTCGGATTGAATGTAAAATATCCCGGTTACAATATTTTCATTACCGGTCCAGTGGGAACGGGAAGGACTACCGCCATCACTAAACTTCTTGAGGAACTCAAAACCCGAAAAGACCAGCTAAAGGATTTATTATATGTGAACAATTTTAAAAATCCAGACATGCCCAAACTTATTGTTCTTGAGGCAGGAAAAGGAAAAAAATTTAAGGAAGGAATGGCGCGCCTGATTTATCAGTTAAAAACAAACATACCACAAATTTTTGCAAGTGAAGAATATCAAAGAAGAAGGCAGCAGCTCGTGAATAAATACGAAATGGAACAGCAGAAAATGATTAATGAGTTCGAAAAAAAAGTAGAAGAAAGAGGATTTAAACTTGTCCAGGTTCAAATGGGTCCTTTCGTTAGACCCGCCATACTCCCGATCATTGAGGATAAACCAAGGAATTTTGAAGAACTTGACCAGTTGTTAAACGAAGGAAAATTAGAACCCCAAAAACTTGAAAAAATAAAAAAAGACTTAGAAGAACTTGAACATGAGATGGGAGCAATTTATGCAAAGACTAAGGAGAACCAAGATAAATTAAATGACGAAATTCTCAAATTGAATGAATGGATAATAAAGCCTATGGTCAATCATCTGATAGACGATATTAGAAAAAAATTTAATAATAAAAAAATAGATGAATACCTTGATGAAGTGCTCGCTGAAATTTTGACCAACATTGACCGATTTTTAAAGAAGGAATCACGTCCCGACGAATTTCGGCTCTTTGAAGTTAACCTTCTTGTAGATAACTCAGAAACAAAGAGTGTACCCATTATCTTTGAGACTGCTCCTAATTTCAAAAATCTATTTGGAACAATTGAAAGATATTCCCCTTCTCCTGGGGTATTCACAAGTGATTTTCTCAACATAAAGGCTGGTTCATTCCTTAGGGCTAACGGAGGTTATTTGGTAATAAATGCTTTTGATGCCCTCATTGAACCAGGTGTCTGGCAGTCACTAAAACGTGCACTGCGTAATGGTGTTGTAGATATCCAGGTTTTTGATCCATTCTATATTTTTTCAACATCAGCATTAAAACCAGAGCCCATAAGCGTTGATGTTAAAGTTGTAATGATTGGCAACGAATGGCTTTATTATCTCCTTTATTATGGAGACGAAGATTTCAAAACAATCTTTAAGGTAAAGGCAGATTTTGATACAGAAATGGATAGAGATGTAAAAAATATCAATAGTTATGCGTCCTTTGTAAAATCAATATGCCAGTCTGAAAATCTACTTCCTTTTTCTAAAGAAGCAATTGCAGACATAATTGAATACGGCGTAAGACTTGCAGGCAAAAAAGACAAAATTACAACAAGGTTTCATATAATTGCTGATATTATAAGAGAGGCAGATTATTGGGCAAGACATGCAAAAAAAGATAGAGTTGGGCCGGAAGATATAGAACGGGCTATTGAAGGTTGGCGTAAAAGAGTGAATATGTATGAAGAAAAAATTCAAGAAATGATTAAAAAAGATATTCTGATGATACAGACTAAAGGTAAGGCAGTTGGCCAGGTAAATGGCCTTTCAGTTTACCAATTAGGAGATTATACATTTGGAAGACCAACAAAGATCACCGCCAAAACTTCAGTTGGAAGAGCAGGTATAATTAACATTGAAAGAGAAGCTAATCTTGCCGGTAGAACATTTAATAAAGGCGTCCTCATTATCTCAGGATTTTTACGCTCAAGATATGCACAGGATCGGCCGCTCTCTATGGATGCAACATTAGGTTTTGAACAATCATACAGCGAAATTGACGGAGATTCCGCATCAAGTGCCGAGATATATGCTATCTTATCAGCACTTTCAAATGTGCCAATAAAACAAGGAATTGCAGTCACTGGTTCAGTAAATCAGAATGGAGAAATTCAACCTATTGGTGGAGTTAATGAAAAGATTGAGGGATTTTATGAAGTCTGTAAAGCAAAGGGATTAACCGGTGAACAAGGTGTAATCATCCCCAAGACGAATGTCAATGATTTAATGTTAAAACAGGAAATTGTTGATGCGGTGAGAAGAAAGAAATTCCACATTTATGCGATCAAAAATATAGACGAAGGGATTGCAATCCTCACCGGGCTGAAGGCAGGTAAAAAAACAAAAAAAGGGTTTGAAAAAAATTCAATAAATTATCTTGTGGAAAAAAGGTTGAAAGAATACGCTGAAAAAATGAGGGGTGAAGAAAAAAAGGAAGAAAAAAAGAAATAGAAAAAAGAAGAGGGGGCAGATGCCCCCTCTTCTTTTATTTGAGTTTGAAAGTAGCGGGTTTCACCTTTTTGAAGAGCTTAGGATTGCGTTTAATCGTGATATAGACCGAGCGCTCAGGCTCTTTTCTATGGAACTTATAGCCACGAGCAATCAATCTCTTTGTAATCTCGCGATAGTGTAATGGTGTTTTACTCCTCTTCAGAATATCAATCATCATCATTTTTATTGTAACCCTCTTCTTTTTTGTCTTCTTCATGATATCCTCCCTTTAATTTTTATTGCACCCGAAAATTATTAAACAACAACATTAATAAGCTTGCCGGGCACATAGATTATTTTTTTTATTTGTTTATTATCGGTATGGCGTCTTATCCTTTTATCTGCCAGAGCAAGGGATTTTATTCTTTCTTCATTCGTATTTAATGGCACTGAAATATGACCACGTACCCTTCCATTGACCTGAAGAACGATCGTCATTTGATCTTCACTTATGTATCTGGAGTCGTAGCCAATCCAACTCTCTGTCATCAAACTCCCTTTAAAACCAACCTGGTTCCAGAGTTCATCAGCAAGATGTGGAGCAAATGGAGAAAGAAGATTTATCATAGCATAAAGTCCGTATCCAAAAAATTCGTCTCTTTCTTTATATTGATACAAATCGTTCAACAACTCCCACAATGCAGCAATTGCTGTATTAAATTTGAAAGCCTCCAGTTCTTCAGTTACGCGCCTGATAGTCTGATTTATTTTTATTAGCAATCTCTTCTGATTTTCATTTTGGGTTGAACTGCATATTTCCCTTGTGACCGAATTTTTATTTTCCGTCACAATTCTGTATACGCGGTCAATAAACCTCTGTGAACCCGTTACCCCTTCATCACTCCATTCCATATCCCTTTCAGGTGGTGCCGCGAATAAGATGGTGAGTCGAGCAACATCCGCCCCGTATTTCTCTACAAAGGGGCCAACCGGGACAGCGTTGCCTTTTGATTTTGACATCACCTCACCATTTCTCAACACCATACCTTGTGTAAACAGATTTGCTGCCGGTTCGTCCACCGGTATATAACCGGCGTCGTAAAGAACCTTTGTAAAAAAACGAAAATAAATGAGATGACCTGTGGCATGCTCAATGCCACCAATGTACTGATCAATGGGAAGCCATTTTCTGGCATTCTCCATTGAACAGAACTCTTTATCATTTTGGGGATCCAGATATCTTAAGAAATACCATGATGAACAGACAAATGTATCCATTGTATCAGGATCACGCTTAGCCGTTCCTTTGCATTTAGGACAAGTTGTATTAATGAATTCATCGACTGCGGCAAGCGGTGATTTGCCCCTGGGTATGTAATCTTTTATATTATCAGGTAATAAAACAGGTAAATCTTTTTCTGGAACGGGAACTATTCCGCATTTTTCGCAATAGACAATCGGAATTGGTGCACCCCAGTATCGCTGCCGGGAAATAAGCCAGTCTTTTATCTTATAATTTATCTCTTTACCACCCATGCCTTTTTTCTGTAAATATTCTGTAACCGCCTGGATCCCCTGTAATGATGTCAGACCATTAAATTCACCTGAATTGACCATTATTCCATAATCAACATAGGCGTCATTCATATTTTCCGGTTTGAGCTCTTTATCTTTCGGTTTTATGACAACCTCAATCGGTATGTTATACTTTCTCGCAAACTGGAAATCTCTTGAATCATGGGCTGGAACACCCATCACAACACCACTACCATATTCAACAAGAACATAATCCGCAACATAGATTGGAACTTCCCTACCATTAATTGGATTGATTGCATAAATACCTGTAAATACACCATCCTTATCCTTTTCAGCACGCTCTATTATACTTTTTCTTGATGCCTCATTAATATAATTATACACTGCATCTTTAAAAGGCGAATTTTTAATCAACCCTTCAAGCACCGGATTTTCCGGAGCAATTGAGATAAATGTAACACCAAAGATTGTATCGGCACGGGTGGTAAATACCTCAAGTTTTATATCCGAATTTTTTACTGGAAAAATAATATTAGTCCCTTCGCTCTTACCAATCCAGTTTCGCTGCATCTGTTTGACCCTTTCAGGCCAGCCGGAGAGACGGTCAAGGTCTTTAAGCAATCTTTCGGCATAATCGGTGATTTTGAAAAACCATTGATTTAGTTTCCTACGTTCAATTGGTGATTTGCAGTTAGAGCGGTAGCAGTGCCCATCTACAACCTGTTCATTTGCTAAAACTGTCTGACAACCAGGGCACCAGTTCACATAAGCTTCTTTTTTATATGCCAACCCCCTTTTAAACATCAACAAGAACATCCATTGGGTCCATTTATAATAATCTGGAAGGCAGGTTATGATCTCCCTATCCCAGTCATAACTTATGCCTAACATCTTTAAAGATTCATCAGAAACACGGATATTATTCATCGTCCATTCGCGCGGATGTATACCAACCTCAATTGCCCTGTTTTCTGCAGGCAGACCAAACGCATCCCAACCAAAAGGATGTAGCACATCAAAGCCTTTTCTTCTTTTGTAACGGGCAATTACATCCCCAATTACATAGTTTTTACAATGACCCATATGGATGTCACCGGATGGATATGCAAACATTACAAGGTCATAAAATTTTTTCTTTGGATTATTATTTGTAATAAAAAGACCATTATCCATCCAGTATTTTTGCCACTTCTTTTCAATGTCTTGATGGTCGTATTGCATTTCGTTGATGCTAATTGATTGTTAAAATCTCAGCACCACATTTTTCACAATACCAGGAGTCTGGTGGGTTAATAAACCCACATTTAGGGCAGGAAATCCCTTCCTCTTTTCCTTTCTTAGATGTCTCAGAGACTTTCTTCTCTGTCGGCTCCAATAAGGCATCTGTTTCGACAAGTAATTCATCAAGTTTCCTGACTTCCTCAGGCAATGTTTCCTCAAGTATGTGTTCATCAATTTTTAATTCTTCTGCCCTCTCTTCTTTTTTCTTTTCTGGCTCTTCCCGTGCTACTTCTTCCATCACAGGTGTTTCCTCTTCCTTTTCAATCCCTATTAGTTCCTTACACCATTTTATACGGTTTTCTAATTCATTAATTTTTCCTGTAATATTATTTAAATCATCCCTTGCTTTGCTTCCCAGTTCATTAAACTTATCTTCACTATATTCCCCTATTGAATATCTTAATTCAATCTCCTCCAGGTGCAGTTTTAATTCCTTTTGTTTCTGCAATAATTCCGACATCGCAACCTTTGATCTTTCCATTTCAGCTTTTACCAGTTCTTTATTCTCAGCGAGACGCTCATCAAGTTTTTTTAACTTTGTTTCGTAATCACTTTTAACTTTAACATATACTTCGTGACTCACATGCGATTTTTTCTCCTCAATTTTTTGTAATTTATTGAGTAAATCATTGCGTTCAGACTCAATCGCTTTAAGTATTTCTAAATTATTTTCCATAAATTACTCCTTTACATGTGTATCCTAAATTTTTTATAAAAAAAACCTCCATCAGTAGTTCTACAAAATCAGAACCACTCTTCGCACGTTTATCAATATAAAACAGGTCATCGGATATCTGGCGTATTACCTTCTCAATTTTGAATTTCTTTTGATAATTGCATAATACCTTTCCAAGTGCATCCACCAGAACCACGGGTTTCCTGAGATATGATTGCAGGCTAATTAATTGAACGATGGATTCGCGTCGTCTTTGAAAAAAATTATTTGCTACACTGTAAATATCGTAATCAGTCAATCCATGGGAAATATCTTTTAATTCATAGAGCCCAAGTTGCCGTGCCTGATAAAGATAATTTTCAATTTTCTGTAACTCATTCTTTAATCCTGAAATATCATCAGAAAATTCTTCAACCAAATAGTTTGCAATCTCATGCCGGTCTTTTAATCCTAAATTTTCCATTTTTTTCATAATCCAGCGATAAATTGTATTACTATCAGGCAGTAATTCAACTACGTGAGCTTGAGGGAAGATTTTACAAATCTTTTTGAAATTCTCAGCCAGTTGTTTTGATGTATATTTCTTATCATTCAGATAAACCATAACCAAACAACAGGAATCAGGCACCCGCCCAAGCATTGTGGCAAATTCTTTCAGTTCCTCGATAGTCTTTTTTTCGATATTCCTTAAAACCATCATCCTCTTTGGCGAAACAAATGGAGCAGTAAAAATCTTATTGATGATTTGGGGATATTCATATTCCTGTATAGAACAACTATCAAAATCAAAAGATTCGTCTATCTTCAGTCTTTTCTTAATATCATTAATCAAATTACCAACAAGTAGTGGCTCATCACTTAAAACGAGGTAATGGTCGTATTCCTTTCTATCTTCTGCTCTACTGTCACCCATATTACTATTTTACACAAAATTTTAATTCTGTCAAGGCATAATAAACTTAAAAGATATTGACTTTTAATTTTTAGCGGATAAAATATGTTGTGGTCGGTTTAGGTTATGATATCCATCGACTTGTAGAGAAAAGACCCCTTTACATTGGCGGTGTAAAGATTAATTTTCATATGGGGCTATTAGGCCATTCTGATGGTGATGTTTTATTACACGCTATCTGCGATGCCCTCTTAGGTGCTGCAAACCTCGGCGATATTGGGTTCCATTTTCCGCCCGAAGATAAAAAATATAAAGACATCTCAAGTCTAAAATTGTTAAAAAAAGTAGCTGAATTTTTGAGAAATTCTGGTTTTTTTGTAAAAAATATTGACGCAGTTGTCATTGCCGAAAAACCCAAGATCCTCCCATATATCCCCGAAATGAAAAAGAACATTGCCCATATATTGTCAATGAATCAAGAACATATCTCAATTAAAGGCAAAACAAATGAAGGCATTGGTGACATTGGAGAAAATAAGGCAATTGCTGCTTTTGCAGTGTGCGAAATAGGGAGAATATATGATTCCATTGAAAGATGAGATTGAATCTTACACCAGACCGGTAATTACATACATCATCCTCGGAATAAACATACTCGTCTATATTTATGAATTCTCACTTGGCTCATACAAAGAACAGTTTATCTACCAATTTGGCACAATCCCTTATGATCTTTTTAATCCCAAAGGATTATCACCTTATTTGACGATATTTTCAAGTATGTTTACTCATGCAAACTTTATGCATCTTGCCGGTAATATGCTCTTCTTATGGGTTTTTGCTGATAATGTAGAAGATCTCCTCGGACATATAAAATTTCTAATATTTTATCTTATTTGGGGCATTGCTGCAGTACTCCTTCATAGCATCATCACACCAAATTCCAAGATTCCAATGGTAGGAGCAAGTGGGGCAATCTCCGGGGTTATGGGTGCATACTTAATATTTTTTCCTAAGGCACGAATACTTTCGCTTATCCCCTTAGGATTTTTCCTTAGAATTGCCTATCTACCGGCACTTTTTTTCATTGGAATCTGGTTCCTGTATCAATTCTTTTTAGGTTTTGTCTCAATCGGAATGAAAGGGGGAGGCGTCGCATATTTTGCCCATATCGGTGGCTTTGTTGCGGGTTTATTTTGCGCACTCCCATTTAAGAGAAGAAAAAAGAAATATCTTGAATATGAAATATTTTAATTTAAATCAAATTTGAGGAGGTTTACATGATACAAATTTTAATCATTTTTTGTAATCTTTACAATTATCGTGCGCCAATAAATGATAGAATAGATCCCAGGTGTTTTGAAAAGGCATTCATCCGTGCCTGGGTGTTCTTTACAGATAAGGGTATAACGGTTGATAACTACAATAAAGTTTTATTGAATACAAAGAAAACTCTAAACCACGGTTCTTTGTTAAGAAGAAATTTAAGAAAAGGGATCATTGATTTTAGCGATATTCCTGTTAAAGAAGAATATATTGAGGAAATACAGAATTCAGGCGGAATCCTTTTACATCGTTCAAAATGGCTCAATGCTGCCAGTTTTCTTATCAACCGTGACAATCTTGTAAAGATTGCAAGCTATGATTTTGTTCACAAAATCATTCCTGTTGCAAAATATAACAAAATCAGCGACACTGAAATTGTATTGCAAGATACAACTGGGATATTAACTAACCGGCAGATACAAATGTTTAAAATTGATTCACTACATAAAATCGGCATCTTCGGGTCAAATGTAAAGGTTGGATTTCTTGATACGGGTTTGAGAAGAACACATATTGCACTGGAGAGTCTAAAGGTAATTGCTGAATATGACTTTCTCGGTGGTGACCAGATTTACCTTGAAAATATCCCCGTTACTAATC
>JBDRWA010000080.1:0-10238 GCA_039802145.1 Caldifarciminota bacterium
TAGTATTTTATGCCAGTCGCAATAATTAAGAATTTACCCAAATAACTAACACCATTAGCATTTATTTTGTAATATTTACGATATTTCTCTATTCCCTTCACATTAGTACCAAGACTAAATTCTACACCATTTTTCTTTGCATCCTCTGAAAGTTTGCGGTCAAACAGCTCCCGGTCAACAACATAAGCGAATGTTTTAGGCGCAATATATTCAAGTCTCTGGTTCTCAGGAGAAACAAATGTAAATGATTTTATCTTTGTTAAAACAGAATCCAAAGGAAGGTCAAATCTTTCAAAACAGTTAGTGCTTATCACACCGGTACAGATAACATCTTCACCAATCCTTCCCTTCTGTTCAAAGAGGCACACTTTAAAACCTTTTTTTGAAAGTTCTCTCGCAGTGTAAGAACCTATAGGTCCTCCACCTATTATCATTACATCATATAAGTTTTTCATACTATTTGTATTGTACACGATTTTGTGATAAAGTCAAGATATTCTTGAGTATTCGTCACTTTTGTTCAAATTATTTTTAGCGCTTAAAATGCCGAACTATTATCATATTAGGTATATCAATATCTTTTAAATGTAGTAGCCGAGTTCACTCGGCTTTCAAATATTTGCAGACCAAGGTCCGCCACAACGAGTCTTACGAAGTTCCAGAAGGTTTTATTAAGCATAAAGAAAGCATTCTATTAGAAGCGATAAGAGTCAGAAGTTATTTTAGTTCTTAATCCTCTTCATTTTCTCTTTGGTAATTGAATAAGCAACAAAAATAAAATTAATTATATTGAAATATTATCCAGAGGTTCACGGGCAACTGCGTCAATTGTAATGGGAGAGAGTCCGAATTTTTTATAACGCCTCTGCCCGGCAAGGGCAATCATTGCACCATTATCTGTACAAAACTGTGTATCAGGAATAAAAAGGTTGAATCCTATTGATTTTGCGAGTTCATAAAATTTTTCTTTCAATTTATTATTTACAGAAACACCACCCACAATGCCAAAATTTTTTACCTTTGTAAATTCAATTGCTCGTCTTGAAACCCGGATCAAGTGTTCTATTGCAGATTCTTGAAATGACGCGGCTACATCATTAACATTATAATTTTTATTCGCTCTTATGTAATATAAAACTGCCGTCTTTAATCCCGCATAACTGAAACTAAAACCTTTTGGCCTTGGCACAGGAAAACGTAATTTCTGAGAGTTGCCTTTTTCTGCTGACCTCTCTATATAAGGACCGCCGGGATAAGGGAAACCCAGCATCTTGGCTACCTTATCAAAAGCCTCGCCACAGGCATCATCCAGTGTCTTACCTAAAGTTTTATATTCAAATTCTTTCTCAACAAGGATGAGTTCAGTGTGCCCACCGGATACGAGTAATACAAGATAAGGATACTGAGGCACCTTGTCACCGAAAAATAGTCCATAGATATGTCCTTCAAGGTGATTTACACCAATAAAGGGTTTTTTCAAACCGATTGACAGAGATTTTGCAAATGAAAGCCCGGTTAATAATGACCCCAATAAACCTGGACCACGGGTTGCTGCGACTAAATCAATCTGGTTCAATCCAATGCCAGCAGTTTCAAACGCAATCCTGGTCAATGGCAATAGCACTCTAATATGATTTCGCGCTGCGAGTTCTGGCACAACACCTCCATATTTTGTATGTGCAATCTGGGATGATACGATATTTGCGAGAATCTTATTGTTTTTTATTATTCCAATTGAAGTCTCATCACAGGATGTTTCTATACCGATGGTTATCATAAACTTTAATCGTCCATTTAGAAATGGACCTTACACATTCAATAAATTGTTAAAATTTTCTATTTTTTCTTCTTGCCCTTTTTCTGCTTCTTATCTTTCTTTTCTTTCTTCGCAATCTGTTTTTTCTCTTTCTTGGTCTTTTTTTCTAACTTTGGCTTCGGTTCTTTTTGTGACAATTCTTTTTCCTTCTTTTCTTCTTTCTTGGGTTTTTCTTTCTTGGGCTTTTCTGCCTTCTTCTCTTTTTGAGGCAACCAGCGATGTTCGATCAATTTTCTGCGCTGGTCAATCTTATCAGGCTCACTCTTCTCGGTCAATTCTAATATCGCCATTTCTGCACCATCCCCGAGTCGGGGGCCAAGACGGTATATTCTCGTGTATCCACCGTGGCGTTTGGCAAATTTAGGTGCAATTTCGTCGCAGATAATTTTAACAAGTTTATGATCGGGAATAAAACGATATATAAACCGTTTATCAGAAATGGTATTCCTCTTTGCATATTCAATAAGATGCTCTGCAATCCTCCGTGCCTCTTTTGCCTTTGGTAGTGTTGTTTTAATTTTTTCAAAAATGAAAAGCGCACGACAGAGATTGCGTAAAAGTGCCAAACGATGTGCTTTCTTTCTACCTAACTTCTTAACCTTTCTTCCGTGTCTCATCTTATCTCCATATCCTATGTATTATATATCCTCTTTCAAAAATTTTTCCACATCCATTTCAAGATGTAAACCCATATTATGGAGTATCTTCTCTAATTCCTTTAAAGATTTTCTACCGAAATTATCGTAAGTAAGCAATTCCTTACCACTTTTGCGAACAAGGTCGCCAATGGTTTTGATATTCTTATTCTTAAGACAATTAGAAGTCCGAACTGAAATTTCAAGTTCATCAATGCTCCTCTTCAGAATCTCCCTTATCCTTCTATGTTCTGCATCCAGTTGTTCCCGAGAACTAAAGAGAGGCTCAATGTTTAGTTGGAGTCCTTTTTTGTTTAAATTACTGCGTATTTCATCAATTGTCTTTAATGTAGTATCATCAACTGGCAGGAAAGGTTTTCCTAAATCAACAAAAAACGAAAAGTGATGTCTTAGTAAACTTGCTGCTTCTACCACTGCTTCAACCGGTGTTAAAGTTCCGTCAGTCTTTACTTCAAGAACCAGATGGTCGTAATCAGTCTTCGTCCCCACCCTTGTGTTACGAACATCAAAATTAACGGACAACACCGGTGAAAATACCGCATCAATGTAAATTGTTCCCAAAGGCATATCTGCCCTTTTTAACAACTCGGCAGGAACGAATCCCCTACCGGTCTCTACCATCATCTCCATTGTAAAATTAACCTTAGAATCAGTCACGGTCAAAATTTTCTGTTTAGGATTGACTATAATAACCAGAGGATTTTTTTCAATATCCTCTGCAAAATATTCTTTCATACCCTTCACCTTTAATGTGAGCGAAGTTGGCTGATCACTAAGTAACTTTACACGAATTTTTTTCAAATTCAAAATTATTTCAACTACATCTTCGTATACCCCTGGAATAGTTGAAAATTCCTGGGTGACATTTGTAATTCTAACGTTTGTAATCGCCGCCCCTTGTATTGATGACAACAAAACACGGCGCATCGCATTGCCAATCGTAATTCCATAACCCCGTTCTAATGGTGAAATTATAAATCTTCCAAAAACATCAGTTGCAGTTTCTTTATCAATTTCAATGCCTTTGGGCATTACAAGTGGTTTTAATGCCATATTGCTCCTTATTTTGAATACAATTCAACAATTAAATTTTCTTGCAATGGTACTGTAATATCTTCTCTTTTCGGTAATCTGAGCACTGTTCCGGTCATATTCTCCTTATCCAGTTTAAGCCACCCCGTCATCTTTTCTGGGTCTCTCTCTTCTAAGGCCCTCTTAATATTTACATTTTTACGGATCTTTTCACTCAGCGAAATCACCTGATTGGGTTTTACAAGATAACTTGGTATATCAACTTTTTTACCATCAATTAGTATATGACCATGCTTCACAATCTGTCTCGCCATGGTTCTTGACGATGCGAATCCAAGCTGATATACAACATTGTCAAGTCTTCTTTCCAGCAAAATTAAAAGATTTTCACCGGTTGCACCCGGCATCCTGACTGCTTTTTGGAAAAATCGCCTGAATTGTGTCTCAAGAACTCCATACATTGCCTTCACCTTCTGTTTTTCACGTAACTGAGTAGCATAAGAAGTCAATTTTCTCCTACCTGCCCTTCCATGTTGACCAGGTGGATAACCTCTTCTTGTAAATGAACACTTATCAGTATAACAACGACTGCCCCTTAAAAATAATTTTTCGCCTTCACGCCTACAAATTTTACACTTTGGACCAATATATCTTGCCACTTATACCCTCCTTCTTCTCGGGGGACGACAACCATTATGGGGAAGGGGTGTAACATCTTTTATCGCTGTTATCGCGAGCCCTACTGTCTGTAATGTTCTAACCGCTGCTTCACGTCCTGGCCCCGGTCCTTTAATACGTACTTCAATCTTTTTTATACCCATTGCCAGTGCTTCTTTAGCAACCGCTGTTGCACACTGCTGGGCTGCATAGGCAGTCCCTTTTTTTGTTCCTTTAAACCCGACTCTTCCCGCACTTGACCAGCATAATGTATTTCCCTGATTATCACAGATTGTAACTATGGTATTATTAAAACTCGCAAAGATGTTTGCGATACCGGTTAATTCTACCTTTTGTGTTTTTCTTTTCTTCACAATTTTTTTCTTCATTTCTTTTCTCCTACCCCTTTACTGACTGCAACTGTTTTCCTCTTTCCCTTGCGTGTTCGAGCGTTGGTGCGTGTTCTTTGTCCTCTCACAGGAAGCCCGATTTTATGCCTGATCCCACGATAACATCCAATATCAATTAACCTCTTTATATTTGCAGCAACATCTGCACGAAGCGCGCCCTCAACTTTATATTCAGTCTCAATTAATTTTCTTATTTTTGTTACTTCCTCTTCTGTCAAATCCTTAATTTTTTTCTGCCTGTCAATGCCACAACGTAAAACAATCTGCTGGGCAGTTGGAAAACCAATCCCATATATGGCTGTCAATCCATACTCAACCCTTTTATTTAAAGGTAAATCAACACCCGCAATTCTTGGCATAAACCTCCTTATTCAAAGTGCTCAACCCTGTCTTTGCTTGTGCCTGGGGTCCTTGCAGATTATCCTGACAACACCCTTTCTCTTTATGACCCGGCACTTGATACATCTTTTTTTTATGGATGACTTCACTTTCAATTTTTTCTCCTTAAATTAAAAAAATTTATTTTTTAAAAAAGTCAACATCTCTCACTTATAACGCCAGATAATTCTGCCCCGGGATAAATCATACGGGGATAATTCCAGTAAAACCCTGTCTCCAGGGAGAATTTTAATATAACTCATCCTCATCTTCCCAGAAACGTGTGCTAAAACCTTGTGTCCGTTATCAAGTTCGACCCTGAACATTGCATTAGGCAGTGTCTCAATTATTGTGCCTTCGGTTTGAATCAAATCCTTCCTTGCCATCTTTTAATTCTCCACAACCCTTGTTGCATTCAAATTACCCTTTTTTAGGAGTATAATTGTATCTTCAAAATGACAGGATAAGGAACCATCACATGTTGAAATTGTCCAGCCGTTTTTCAAGGTCTTCACTTCAAATCTTCCCATACTGGTCATCGGCTCAATCGCCAGTGCCATACCCGGAATGAGTTCTGGATCAGGACCGTTTGAGACAAAATTCGGAATCATCGGTTCCTCATGCAAGGTCTTACCCACACCATGACCTGTCAACTCCCTTACTACACTATATCCATTACTTTCAACAAACACCTGAATTGTCTGAGAAATATCAGAAACATGATTTCCAGGTTTTGCCTTTTCAATTCCCCTTTTTAATGCCTCTCTGGTTATTTTGACAAATTTTAATACGTTATCTGGAACTTCACCAATAACAAATGTCTTTGCTGCATCTGCAATATACCCTCTATAGACCACTCCAATATCAATTTTTACAAGGTCACCACTTTTAATAATCCTCTCATCCGGTATTCCGTGTACAACTTCTTCATTCAATGAAATGCAAGCACTCATTGGAAATCCACGATAATTTAAAAATGCGGGTTTCGCGTTATGTTCAATTATCATTTTATGGATTATGTTGTTTAACTCAATTGTTTTCATACCCTTTAAATACATCTTTGCAATTTTTTTGAATACCCTATTGATAATCTCTCCCGCAATAATGACATTGTTGATTTCTTCATCCCTTAATATAGCCATCAAGAACCTTAACAATTTTTGAATATACTTCATCCATAGTACCAGACGCATCCACTGATACATAAACACCAAGTGATTTATAGTATTCGCTAAGTGGTTTTGTGCTCTCCTCATAAACCTTAAGCCGGTTACTAATCACTTCCAATGTATCATCCTTTCTTTTCTCAAGATTATTTTTACAAACATCGCATATCCCCGGTTTCAGGGGTGGATTTGATATTTCATTGTAAATTGCGCCGCACCTGGGACAATAAAGACGGGCAAGTATTCTCTTTACTATTTCTTCGTTTGCAAGTTGTAATTCAATTGCGAGGTCTATTTTTCTGTTGTAGCGCGCAAGCAATTTTTCTAACTCTATCGCCTGATTGAGATTTCTTGGGAAACCATCAAATAGTATGCGATTCTGTAGGTTTTCAAGTATAAAATCCTCAACAATCTCAAAAACAATTTCATCCGGCGCCAGCAGTCCGTTCTTAAGATAGGTCTCTACTTTTTTACCAAGCGGACTCCCCATAGCTACCTCTTCTCTTAATGCGTCACCTGCAGAAAATTTTTTGAAATTGTATCTCGCAACAAGCAAGTCTGCCTGAGTTCCTTTTCCAACTCCCGGGGGACCAAAAAGAAAGATCATCAACGACGCCCCTTTATTCTGCCTTTTTTCATAAAGCCTTCATAATGATACATTAATAATTGAGATTCAATCTGTTGAACCGTATCAAGGGCAACCCCGACGATTATGAGGAGCGTCGTTCCGCCAAAATAAAAAGGAACTTTAAGGTAATTTATCAGATACCAGGGAACGAGTGCTATGAATCCCAAAAATAATGCACCCGGCAAAGTAATTTTTGAAAGCACTCCATCCACATAATCTGCGGTCTTCTGCCCTGGCCTTATACCTGGAATAAAACCGCCATAACGTTTCATATTTTCCGCCAGCTCTGTTGGATTAAATACTATTGAAGTATAAAAGTAAGTAAAGAACACAATCAAAACGAAGAATATAATATCGTATGCCCAGTGTCCGGGCCTGAACATTTCTGCCAGATATTTCAAATTTGGCACATAGGCGGCGACTGTACTGGGAAAAACAACGAGTGATTGAGCAAAGATTATAGGAATAACACCGGCAGTATTAACACGGAGTGGTAAGTAAGTTGATTGACCTCCATACATTCTTCTGCCAATCACGCGCTTGGGATATTGAACTGGAATACGTCTCGTCGCCTGTGTCATCACAATCACTGCTGCAACAATTAAAATCATTATCACAATGACAATAAGAAGATTAAAGATTGAAAGTCCCTGAGTCGCAACAAGCTGGGCGGTTCTCAAAAAGTAAATTGGATATTCTTCAAGACAACCGATAAATATCAGGAATGAAATCCCATTACCAATTCCTTTTTCCGTAATCTGTTCACCAATCCACATAGCGAATATTGCCCCACAGGTTAAAGTCAATACCGAAGATAGACGGAACATCCAGCCAGGTTCATAAACAATTGGAACAACACCCGAAGCGGTTGTAAATTTCTGCATCTCAAGATATGCCGCAATACCGAATGCCTGGAATGCTGCAAGAGCCACTGTGAGATACCTTGTATACTGGGTTATCTTTCTGCGACCCGCCTGGTCCCTCTGCAATTTTTCAATCTGTGGGAAAACAGAACCGAGCAATTGAAAAATAATTGAAGATGAGATATAAGGCATTACACCCAAAAAGAGTATTGCGGCTCTTGATAATGCTCCGCCCACAAAGATATCATACATTCCAAATAATGAACCTTGTTGTTTTAGTTGCTGCATTAACAGACCAAGTGCCTGAGCATTTATACCGGGTAATGGTATATGCGCACCAAGCCTATATATACACACAGCACCGAGGGTGAAAAGAAGTTTCTTTTTTAGGTCAGGGACCTTAAAAATATTCTGAAAAGTTGAAATCATAAAATCAATTCTACCTTACCGCCCGCTGCAATAATCTTTTCCTCTGCTTTTTTAGAAATTGCATGGGTTTTAACCAGAAGTGGTTTATCAATCTCTCCCTGACTCAAAATTTTGAGTTTAAAATCACCTTTTATAATCCCTTTTTCTTTCAAAAATTCTGGTGTGACTTCTGTATTTGGTGGAAACCTTTTCAGCTGCACAAGGTTCACAAATTCAAATTTCTTCTTCGTATAATTTCTGAATCCACGTTTGGGAATACGCCTTATTAAAGGCATCTGTCCACCTTCAAATCCCATTTTTACCCTGTATCCTGAACGTTGTTTATGTCCTTTGTGACCCCGACAGGATGTTTTGCCGTGGCCAGAGCCAGGTCCACAACCCCGTCTTTTTTTCCTGTGGGTACTGCCTAAAGGGGGTTTTAATTCATATAATTTCATTGCACATTCTCCACAACCTCAATCATATAGGCAATTTTTTCTATCATTCCTCTGACTGCCTTATTATCCGGCAAAATTACTGACTGGCCGATTCTTCTTAAACCTAAAGCCTTCAATGTCAATTTATGTTTTTTACACTTATCAATTGGACTTTTCTTTAATATCACTTTTATCTTTTTCATACCTCTTCCTTAAAAAATACTCAACTGGTTTATTCCGCATTTCAGCAATAGTATTAATGGACCTAATAGATTTTAATGCCTTGATCGTTGCCATCGCAAGGTTTGTAGAATTTCTGGAGCCAAAAGCTTTGGAAAGAACATCTTTTATTCCTGCAGCCTGGCACACCGCCCTCACGGCATTGGATGCAATGATACCGCTTCCCGGGAGTGCCGGTTTAAGTATCACTTTACTTGCTGAAAATTTGCCTGTTACTGGGTGTAAAATTGTACCATCAACCACATTTACCTCAATCATACTCTTCTTTGCTATCTCTGTTGCTTTTTTAATTGCCGGTGCAACTTCTGCAGATTTTGCATGACCAATTCCAACCCTGCCTGCACCGTTTCCAACCACAACGCACGCATAGAGTTTCAGCCTTTTGCCACCTTTAATAACTTTGGAAACCCTTTTTAATTCAACGAGCCTCTCTACTAATTCTACATTGTTTTCCTGCATTTATGACGCTCCTTAAAATTTCAATCCTGCCTGGCGCGCACCCTCAGCGAGCGCCTTTACCTGACCATGATATTTATAACCAGCGCGGTCAAAGCATACTGTTTTTATCCCTTTTGCCAGTGCAAATTCACCAATCATTTTACCTACCTCCAATGCAATATCGGTCTTCTTTTTACCCTGAAACTCTTTTTTCAGTGAAGATACACCACACAACACAACCCCTCTTGTATCATCTATTAATTGAGCATATATATGTTTATTGCTTCTGAATACACAAAGCCTCGGCTTCAAAGCAGTTCCGATTATTTTCTTTCGAATCCTTTTATGCCTTCTTAATCTTCCTGTTAACTTCATATCTCACCCATTATGTACCTGGACCAACTGCCCTTTTGCCTACCTTTTTACGTAATATTTCATTCGCATACCTTACACCTTTATGTTTATAGGGGTCTGGTGGCCTTATGTTTCTAATCATTGCCGCAATGTCACCAAGTAATTGCTTATCAATACTCTTCAACGTGATATGAGTAAGATCTCCTTTATCCGCACTTTTCACGGTCTGCATTTCACACTTGATGCTGGGAGGCAATACTATGGTGACGGGTTTGGTAAAACCCACAAATAACTGGATACCATTACTCGTTGGCTGGGCACGGTAGCCAGTCCCCTGAACAATGAGAGTCTTTGAATACCCCTCGGTCACACCCTTTATCATATTCAGAATCAATGTCCTTGTCGTTCCTTGGACGCCTTGAGCTTCTTTAGAATTATCGTTGGTTAAAACAGATAATGCTCTATCCTTCATTTCCACACACACACGGTTAGAGACATTCAATTTCAACTCACCAAGCGGTCCTTTCACATTTACTACCTGCCCATTTATATTTACCTGGACATTGGGAGGAATCACTATCGGTTTTGTCCTCATTTTCGCCATAACAATTCCTATTTTTTAATAAACATATCCGATAACTTCTCCACCGATTCTTTTCTTCCTTGCTTCACGGTCGCTCATAACACCCTTAGAAGTTGTAAGTATCGCCACACCTATTCCGTTTAAGATTGAAGGTATTTCATCCTTTGAAACA
>JBDRWA010000081.1:0-10235 GCA_039802145.1 Caldifarciminota bacterium
TGTATCAATATCAATCGTGAATTCACTACCCTTTATAGGTACTGGTCTTCGTCTGCCAGATTCATCAACTTCTCCCAATTTCATTCTTATACACTCCAGACCGACAACCTTGTTGTCTTTCTTTATTACTCTTACAGGTGCAGTAAGATAATGTATATCAATGCCTTCTTCAATTGCGCTTTCTATTTCTTCCGGATATGCCGGCATTTCTGCACGAGTTCTTCTGTAGAGAATCGTAACTTTTTCTACTCCAGGTAGTCTATTAGCAACCCTTGCTGCATCCACAGCGGAATTTCCACCACCTACGACTGCCACATTTTTACCAATCTTCACCTTTTTCTTAAGATGGACATCAGTCAAAAATTCCATAGCGGGTATTACACCTTCGGTTTCTTCATTCGGTATTGCTAATTTTACACTTTTGTGCGCGCCAATTGCGATGTATACCGCTTTGTAACCTTCTTTAAGTAAATCATCAATTGTGAAGTCCCTGCCTAATTTTTTATTTGTCTTTATTTCAACACCAGCGTCAATGATACGTTGAATATCATTCTGCAGGACATTTCTGGGCAATCTATATTCGGGAATACCGACTGCAAGCATGCCCCCAATCACTGGTAGTGATTCAAAGATTGTTGGAGAGTAACCCTTTTGGGCAAGATGATAGCCCGCCATCAAACCAGAAGGACCGGAACCAATAATTGCAATTTTTTCTCCGCTCGGTTTTGATCTTTTTGTCGGTTTTTTACCATTGCCATATTCCGCTGCAAATCTTTTTAATGCCCTGATCGCAATAGGCTCACCACCCTGACCAGCACGGCATTTTGCCTCACAGGGATGGTTACACACCCTACCGCAGACACTTAATAATGGATTATCTTTTAATATTATTTCGTAAGCCTTCTCAAATTCGCCCCGGGCAATGTATCCTACATAGGTTGGGACTTCGGTTCCAATAGGACAGACATGTTGACAGGGAGAAGAAATAATGTTTTTGCATACTACTGCCGGGCATCTTTTATATTTAATATGTGCAATGTATTCATCTTTAAAATATCTCAATGTGGATAAAACCGGATTCGCTGCAGTCTGACCGAGACCACACATTGAGGCATCTTTAACTGCGTATGCGAGTTCTTCAAGCACCTCAAGGTCTTCCATCGTTCCTTCACCATCGGTGATTTTCCCGAGGATTTCCCACATTCGTTGTGTCCCTTCGCGACAGGAAAGACACTTACCGCAGGATTCATCCCTCAGAAAGTTCATAAAATACTTTGCCACATCAACCATACAGGTATCTTCATCCATTACAATCATTCCGCCAGAACCCATCATTGAGCCGGCTTTCTTAAGGCTTTCGTAGTCAATAGGCAAATCAAGAAGTTTTTCTGGAATACAACCACCTGAAGGACCACCGGTCTGGACCGCCTTGAATTTTTTGTTTTTGGGAATTCCGCCGCCGATTTCATAGATAATGTCTTTTAATTTTATTCCCATCGGAACTTCTACAAGTCCAGTGTTGTTGATTTTACCCACGAGAGAGAATATCTTTGTTCCTTTGCTTGTTTCAGTTCCAATCTCAGCAAACCATTTTGCACCCTTTTCTATTATTTGTGGCACATTTGCCCAGGTCTCTACATTATTTATTACGGTCGGTTTTCTCCAGAGTCCTTTTTGTACTGGATAGGGTGGACGCTGTCTTGGAACTCCGATTCTTCCTTCAATCGCGGCAATAAGAGATGTCTCTTCGCCAGATACAAATGCACCCGCACCCCGGCATACTTCAATATCAAAATTAAACCCGGTACCAAGAATATTTTCACCTAATAAACCATATTTTTGGGCTTGTTCAATTGCCAATTTAATACGTTTTAAGGCGAGCGGGTATTCGGTGCGGACATATACAAATCCCCTTTTTGCTCCAATCGCCCGGGCACCAATAATCATTCCTTCAATCACGGCATGCGGGTCAGCCTCAAGGACACTGCGGTCCATAAATGCACCGGGGTCTCCTTCATCACCGTTACAGATGATATATTTCTCATCGCCTGGTTGTTGTCTGCACCTTTCCCATTTTAAGCCTGTAGGAAATCCTGCACCCCCGCGCCCGCGCAGTCCTGATTCCTTAATTTCTTTAATAATTTCCTCGGGTGTCATCTTGGTAAGTGCTTTTTCAAGTGCCTTATATCCGTCAAATGCAATATATTCGTCTATATTTTCCGGGTCTATACGGCCGCGGTTACGCAGGACAATCAATCTCTGAAGTTTGAAAAATCCAATATCACTCATCTTCGGGATTGGTATTGCTTCTGCTGGCGGCGTGTACAGAAGTTTCTTTGCCGGTCTGCCTTTTATCAGATGTTCTTCCACTAAGTAAGGAATATCTTCTTTCTTCAGTCTTTGATAGAATATTCCATCCGGTTGGACAACGACAATTGGACCGCGCTCACAGAATCCATTACATCCCGTAGAAATTACCGCAATTTCATCTTGCAATTTCCTTTTATTTATTTCTTTTATGAGCGCCTCTTTGATCTCATAAGAGCCTCCTGCTACACAACCGGTTCCCGCACAGACCAGAAGATGCATTCTATAGGTTTTCAAGAAAACCTCCTTCCTTAAGAAAATAACTAAATGTCCAAAATACCTAAATACCTAAAATAAAGGATCATAAGTTAATCGTTACAGGACATCGTAGCCCATTTTGTTTATCGTTGTTATCCCATCGCCGTATAACCAATAAAGCCTAGTAAGTTGAAAAGAGTAGGCATTTAGGTAATTTAGGTATTTAGGCATTTTTAATGTGTTGTTTCACTTCCCACCGCAAGGGCGTATTCCGTAACAACATTGCCCTTCATTACATGTTCAGCGAATATTTTTTTAATTTTTTCCGGTGTAAGGTCAACATACTTAACTGGTGGTTTATCAATAAGTTCAACCGTTGCCATCGGTTCTCTACTGCATAATCCAGCACAGCCAGAGGTTGTAACAATCACATCCTTCACTTTTTTCTTTTCTATTTCTTCCATTAAAGTTGTAAGTATATCGCGTGCGCCTGCTGCGATACCACAGGTTCCCATATGAACCGTAACCCTCGCCCTCGCCTTACCTTCCCTTAAAACCCTTGTTTTAGCAACTTTTTCCCTTATTTTTTCAAGGTCACCGATTTTAAGTTTTTTCATTGTTTACTCCTTTCATTTTCATTCCTTTCTGCA
This sequence comes from Caldifarciminota bacterium, assembly GCA_039802145.1. Lineage (GTDB taxonomy): Bacteria > Hydrothermota > Tepidihabitantia > SM23-42 > JAOAFX01 > JAOAFX01. The sequence goes on from JBDRWA010000081.1 coordinate 3,216, forward strand.
AGGCTAACCTCTGGTTCTGAAAGAACCATCGGTTCTTGAAGAAAGCCTTGCCCTAAAAAAATAATAAAATCTACTCATCCTGCCTTTATCCTGCTGATTTCTTTTTTTATTTTTTCGCGCAAAAATTTTATTACCTCTGGATTATTTATCGGAATTCCATTCAGCACATCCTTTATCTCTTTTGTATCAAGCCTAAAACATTTATTATCTTTGCAATGTTCATAGACAAAGTCTATCTCATTTCCTCTGGTTCCAATCAGTGCCATAATCGTATCACACATATTGCCCATAGGTTTTCTATCAATGTGATTATATGTCAACACCGCATTTACGACTGTGCCTTTTCCTTTCTTTGATTTTATTTCAATGTTACCTTCAGCTTCTCGCACAGATTGGGCAAAAAGGGATAGACCCAAACCCACCCGTCTAACAGTCTTTGTTGTATAAAACGGGTCAAGGACTTTTTTTAGGGTCTTTTTATCCATTCCTTTACCATTGTCTTTTATCATTATCTTTAAAAGATTTTTTTTAAGATTTTCATCAATCATAATTTCAATCTTTGTTGCCCCTGCATCTATTGAGTTTTCAACTATATCCAAGATATGAAGAGATAAATCCTGCATCAAATCCTACTTATTGAGTTAAATCCGAAATTCCAAGTACTAAATCCTAAACAATATCTAATTTCCAATGTCCCAAATTCCAAATATTGTTTGTGACATTGGGATTTGTGATTTGGAATTTGTTTGGAATTTAGAATTTCGGATTTAGAATTTATCATAGTAATTGTGTTTTCCTTTCTTTTTCATTTCTCAATGCCATTTTTATTTCTTCTATCGTTGGTTCCGCAATAAAAAATTTTGTTGTTGCTTTTCCTATGTCTTCAAGAAAATGGGCATCGGAACTACGAATTACCGAATATTTTTTTATCTCGGGAAATTTTCCGTATGCATCTTCAATCGTAATATTGTGTGAGATTTCAATCGCATCAAGTGATAAATCTTCAGGTATGAATCCCAATTGCCCGATTAAACTGTATGCTTCGCGGTCTATGTGTGATGCAATTGCAATTCCATTAAAATTATGAATATGGTCAACAACTTCCTTCACTGATAAGTTGCTTGCTCCAATCAACAATCTCTCGTTGTATCCTTCAACTTCATCAAATTCATTCGCAATAATCTGTTCTCCAAAAAGTTCAGGATTGTTCTTTTCTGCAGGCAATGTCTGATAAACAAGTTCCTGCATCTTCAAAACATCTTCCAATCTTCTAAATAAACCAATAATATGGACTTCTTCTTTTGTGCAGACCTCCATACCAGGTAGTATAGCTAAAGGAAGGGAGTGGGTCCTTTCCTTACCAATCAATTCAGCAGCATTTATTGCTGCCTTGACATTCTCGGCGGAATTATGGTCACAAATTCCTATGATATCGATCTCCTTTTCACAAGCCATTTTTACCACCCTTAACGGTGACATCGTTAAATCGCCGCAAGGGGAGAGACAGGTATGAATATGTAGATCTGCACGAAACCATCTTAACATACTAGTAGCGAGTAGCGAGTAGAGAGTAGAGAGTTAAAAAAATGGCAGAAGAAAAAAATGGTCATTTCCATTTGATGATTAAAGATTCCAACATTGCTCGAATTTCGTTTAATACTGCGACGCGTTTATCAATAAGTTCCTGTGGCAATATTTTATTCAGTCTTTTATACCTTCCTTTAGCCTCGCCAGCAGAGCCTTTAGACATGCGAAAGAAATTTTTTATTTCTTTACCTGCTTTCCTTTCGTATCCTTCTTCCATATTAGCACAAATAGAATCAATACATCGCAATTGATTCGTCGCAAGTGTTCTCCCTGCAAAGCTCTTCTGCAAAATAGGTAAGTCTATCGTCAAAAAGTCTTCGAACAATTTCACTGCCTTCTGATACACTTCAAAGTCTTCGACACATCTTATCTGTTTTTTATTATTCATTCTCTCTACTGCTACTCTCTACTTGCTACTCTTTGAGTATTCCATAAAGTCTTCCCACAATCTCAAATCCGGATAATTCCGTGGTCATAATCGGTATCTTTTCCTGTTCTGCTTTTTTAATTGTGTCGGGCTCGGGTTTGCGGCCGGCAGGAATGATGATACCAGCGATTTCTTTTAATACTGCAACTGCTACGATATTGGGATGTGTCTGTAGTGTAATCCAGATATTGTCTTTTTTCGCATTTGCCATCACATCGCTGAGCATGTCGCTCACATATCCATTGTTCACCACGCGTTCAAGATTTTTCTCAGCGCATAATACTTTTAAATTCAATTTTTTTATTATTTCAATTAATTTCATAAGTTATTCTCCTAAAAAAACACATCTACCGATTGTGAGTCCTTTTTCTCCTTTAACCAGGTCTTCAGCAAACGATTCACAATCCGGTGCTCCACAAACTCCACAATTAATACCGGGTAAGTTCTTAAGTATGCGCTCTTTCTTCTTCAGTTTTTTAATTGCTTCATTTTTATCCGGATCCAGAGGGGGAAAGGGCTTTGGCTGGATATTCCGTTCAAATGAAAAGAAATTCTTTTCGTATAACTGTTTCACATAGGAAATATCAATACGATTTTTTCCGCCAAATTTTCTTATCAACTTTAAGATATGGCTTTTGGCAAGGAATCTATTTTCTACCGTCAACGGTCCGCCAATGCAGCCATCCGGACAGATAAGGCATTCAAGATATTCAATATTTTTTATCTTTCCTGACTCTACATCACTAAGTATTCTTATTGTATCATAGACACCAGAAACTGAAACTGAAGCGTCCTGCTTTATTCCTCTTATCTCACCACCGGAGATTGCCCAACCGATACCAATGCCACTCGCCTGACTCTGGGTTTGGAGGATGAAGTTATGTTCTTTTCTTTTCAGTTGTGCCATTACTTGATTATATATTTCTTTGATAGAGATCGCACCATCAAGGTATGACTTTTCCATTGTTTCTGGTTTATTGATAGAGACCATCTTGGCTGGACAGGAAGTGATGTGAAAAATTCCGATATCTTGTTCAGGAATTTTATGTTCTTTTGATAACTCCCTTTTTAAATTCTTTGCGGCAATTTCTCGGGGGGGCTCCATACGAATTATCAATGAAACAAGGCTGGGAAATAGCCGCTGTATTAAACGGACCACAACCGGACAGGTTGAGGATATTATTGGTCTGGGGGATTTATTTCTTTCAAGATATTCTTCAATTGCAATGGAAATCATTTCACAGGCGAGTGCCTCGTCGTAAACATAGTCAAAGCCAATTTCTTTCAGGGCATTGAGAATTTGGTCGGGCATTACATTGCTCCCGAATTGTGAATAAAGAACCGGAGAAGGAAGCGCTACTTTAATTTTGAAACGCGTGATATCTGATGTTTTGGTGGTAAGGGATGTAATTGCACCATAAGGGCAGGCACGATAGCATTCTCCACAATCAATGCATCTTTCGGCATTTACGACTGCCTTTTTTTCTTTTATCCTTATCGCCTTTGTCGGGCAAACCTTCATACAAACGACACATCCGATGCATTTTTTTTCGTCAACTTTTATAGAGTGGTAGAAAATTGGATCAGGCATTTTTGTTATTCAAATTAATGATTATTTCAAGATTTGTACCTTTGCCTACCGTGGAGACGATATTGAAGATATCAGCATTTTTCTGGATATTGGGCAGTCCCATTCCTGCGCCAAACCCCATTTCGCGCATCTCGGGTGTTGCTGTTGAATAACCTGGTTGCATTGCCAGTTCAATATCAGGGATTCCCGGTCCTTCATCCTCAACTTTTATTGTTATGCGATGGGAGTCAAGAATGAGTTTCATTATTCCCTTCTTTGCGTACATAACCACATTCATCTCTGCCTCATAGGAGGCAATTGCAACCCGGCGCGTAATCTCTGCGTCAATTCCAATCTCCTTTAAAATATTTTTTATTCTACAGGAAGCCATGCCACCGTTTATAAAATCGCCACCAGTGATTTCAAATTCTTCTGAGAGTATTGTTTCCTCACCCATATTTTTTTATCTTGGGGTCTTCAAACCTTTTGAATAAAGAATTCCACAGGCCTCAAACATCGAATAATCGCAGGTGAGTAAAGGGATATTACATTCTTCCGCAAGTTTTATTGTCTCCTGCGGTGGTGATTTACCGCGCACGAATATAATTGCTTTTATTCCCGCGATCTCACAAGTTCTGACTGCCTGATTATTTGCTAATCCAGTTAAAAGCAGCTCAGCAGAGGCATTAGAATGTAAAATATCGCTCATGAGATCTGAGGCAACTACGGAATTGATTTCTATGTCTAATGAAATATAATTTGTAATTTCCTTTGCTTGAAGTAATGTTTTAAGTTCAGAGAGGTTCACTTCTTTTTCTTTTGAATTTTTGCCTTTTTTACCACTGGCTTTGTTTTTGTCTTTAATTCCTCTAAAATTTTATCCGCCTTTTGGAGCGTAGTCTGGGCGTTATATTTTCCGTCAACCACAACAACCGGGGCAAGTGCACAACAGCCAAGGCAGTTCACCGTTTCCAGAGAGATACTGTAGTCCAGGGTTGTGCCACCTGCCTTGATATTTAGCCGGTCTTCAAATCGCTCAAGTACATTCGGTGCCCCTCTGACATGGCAGGCTGTTCCCATACAAACGGTGATATTGTGTTTCCCGGGACGGACGAGTTTAAATGCTCTATAGAATGTTGCGACACTATAGACATCGATTAACGGTATAGACAATTTCTCAGCAACGAGTTTTAGGGCATCACTCGGTAACCAGTTAAACTTTTCTTGGATGTCCTGTAGAATTGCAATTAAAGCCGATCTTTTAGCATTGTAATTATCAATGATCTTAATAATTTCTTTTTTATTTATTTCCATAATTCTCCTTTTTAATGCCCAATTATATCCAATTTTAGATTTAAGTCAACTACGAAGATTTTTGCAGTATGGCAAATTGCGATGGGGTATTTATTTAAATAAAAAGGCTGGGACTTTTATTTTTCCCAGCCTTTATGGTTTTTCTATCCCTCTTAGGAACCCTTTAGTTTCTGCCGATTTTTCCTAATAATCTTAGTGAATCGGCAACCCGTTGAACCGCAAGAATGTAGGCAGCATGGCGCATGTCGGTGTCATATTTTTCCACCATTTCTATAACATCCCAAAAAGCCTTTTGCATCATCTGCTGGCATTTATGTTTAATTTCATCTTCACTTAGAAACGAGCGTTGAATATCTTGAATCCATTCCAGATATGAAACAACCACACCTCCTGCGTTGGCGAGGATATCAGGAATAACATTAATGCCTTTATCAACGAGTATTTTATGTGCTTCACTGGTAATTGGTCCATTAGCTCCCTCACATATCAATTTTGTCCTTATTTTATTACAATTGCCTGTGTGAATCATCCCTTCCACTGCACAAGGAAGTAGGATGTCGCTATTGATCTCAAGCAGTTCCTCATTAGTAATTGAATCGTATTTTTTAAATCCTTTAACTGTTTTGGTTCGGGTAACATATTCATCAAGTTCCGAAATATTAATGCCGTTTTTATTATATATTCCACCGTAGATGTCGGTGATTGCGATGATTTTACAGCCACAATCATATAGTAATCGAGCGATTGAAGCACCTACATTACCATAACCGATTATACTCACCCTTGCACCTTCTAATGGAAGATTCATTCTTTTTGTTGCCTCAAGAAGAATGAAATACATCCCTAGACCAGTTGCGCCAGAACGGCCTTTTGAACCACCAAGGAGCAATGGCTTACCGGTGACGATCGCTGGTTCGAAATAACCAATGCTGCGGCTGTATGCATCGCAGATCCAAGCCATAGTTTGAGCATTAGTCCAGATGTCAGGTGCTGGTATATCTTTGTAAGGGCCTATAATATCCCTTATTGCATAGGTGTACTCTTTGGTTAATTTTTCAATCTCAGCCTCAGACATCTCGGGCGGATTGCAGATTACCGCACCTTTTGCACCACCGAGAGGTAAATCTAACACTGCACATTTCCAGGTCATCCAGGCAGCCAACGCCTTGCATTCAGAGAGCGAGGCATCAGGACTATACCGGATGCCGCCTTTCCCGGGGCCACGAATTGTAGAATGTTGAACTCTAAAACCGGTAAATGTCTCAACAACACCATTATCCTTGGTTATTGGGAAATGTACGATCAATTCCTTTTCAGGATATTTAAGACGATTATATATCCATGGTTCGAGGTCTAACACCTGCGCAGCCCTTTCATACTGAATTGTCGCTTCAATAAATGGGTCATATTTAGCCGCTTCTCTAACTTCGGTAATATTTTTTTCCGTCCCGGCTATCCGGGCAGGTTGTTTATATTTAGTCTTTGTTTCGTTCATTTGTGCCTCCCTGCCAGTATTTTATGCAAAAATTGTGCCAGAAATTTTCTATGAAATTTCATACGTTTTTAAAATGAATAGTGAAAAATGCAATAAATTATAGCAAAATGCTATATGGCAAAATGAATGCAACAGATAAAGCGAATAAAAGAATTGAATCCGGGTTCGGATGACGGACTGAGCCTAAGATTTGTGCATTATGTGGAGATCGGGCATCTGGTATCGTGGAAAAATTAATTATTACTAAATTGATTTCAACTTTCTGAACAACGAAGTGGGGTGCATACCCAGAATCTTTGCTGCCTTTGATTTGTTCCCGCCAGTGAATTTCAGGACCTCTTTTATGTATTCTTTTTCTAACTCTTCAAGTGTAACATATTTGTTGCGCAGGGTTGTTTCTTTTATTGATGGAATTTCAGTTAATAGCGAACTACCTTTTAATTCATTTGGTATATGCTCTAATTTTATCTCTTCGGCAGGATGCAAAGCCATAATCCTCTCCACCACATTACGCAGTTCCCTGATATTCCCGGGCCAGTCGTATTCTATGAGTGCCTTTGCTGCGGACTCCGATATGCCTTTATAAGAACGATGCAATTCCTGATTGAATTCCTTGATAAAATTTAA
>JBDRWA010000082.1:0-10092 GCA_039802145.1 Caldifarciminota bacterium
TCAATAAATGCAGTGCTATCAAAAACCAGGACTAATGTATCATTTGCTGAAATTGTTAATTGAATATTTCTTGCTATAATACTACTGCAGTTAATTATTTTTGTTGGAAGTAGAATATTTTCACCCGGGTTTGCGATATGGTCATTGTTGCCAAAAATATCATTTATGTTCCATCCTCCAAAATTAATATATGCGCCATTCATTACCGGGATTGTTGATTCAACTGGCAGATAATTATGGCATGTTATGGTTAGGTCAAAATTTCCTGGAATCAAGGCATTGGTTTTTAAAAATATTGAACCACTCGCATCGGTATATCCTGAAGCATATGACTCATCGCCTTTCATCAAACAGACAAGGGCATTGCGCAGAGGTGTATTTGTTTTCTTATCTTTTACGGTAATCATTATTCGTGCATTGCCCAACGGTAGATAAGAAGGGGCAAAGACGATCATTGTATCAGGAGTTTTGGTCCAGACCGGTAATTCCGGATCACCAAGAAGATTTAATTGATACTGGTGCCATCTATAGACATTCTCTTCTCTTGAATAAGGTATGAAATGCGCCTTTGCCATTGCTAATGCCTCACCAAGGTGATAATTGTCTTCTTTAAGGAGTGAATAGAAAAATCTTGAATCAAATCTATCAGAATAGCCGAAACCAGGATTCCCTGGCGAACCCCAGCCATAACTGGAGTTACCAATGAATGCGACACCACCGCCATTTGGACTGTTGACGAACGCTTCAGAAACTGATGCCGAGTCAAAGGCATTAGTCCAGCAACCTATTGAGTATAAAATTCCATATTTCGGTCCATTTGTGATCGTATCAAAATCAACATTATAAATCCGATGGGGCCAGCCTCCTACTGAAATCAAATTTATCCAGCCATGGCCATCATGATTTATCAAATTCTGTCCATCCCTTATCGCCTGCATCACCGCTTCTTTCGTTTCGTTGCCAAGACTCTGGTACAATTTTGTTATTTCAAAATAATTGGGGAATGATTCATTACCGATCTTATTTTTATGCACCCCCTGATCTGTATATGGATCCTGCCATAATATCTCTGCGGTGAAGAGTGCGTTATCAAGATATTCAAGGGATGGATTCCTCTCGTATGTTAAAACTTTATCTACGAATCTTTGTGCCTCAGAGATTGTATTTACTGGTGCTCTTCCCACAATTAGATCTGGATACAAATCTATACTATCCTCAATCTCTCCATAACTTCGGTCATTATCTCTATCCCAATTTCCTTGCAAATCCGCATAATATAAATCACAGGGCATTGTATCTTCCCTTCCGGGATAGATGTTGGCACTACAGGTCATTGCATAGGCAAATCTGCAGGGAATGTAATCAATGTCACCGCCGAGCAGGGCATAAACCGTACCTGAGTCCGTTAAGGTTTTTAAATAATTTCTAATCCTTGCCGCACTATCTTCTCCTGGATAATTGTTTATTATCCAATTTACATTTCTTACCCGTGCAGGAATTCCTTTTTTTGTCTTCCAGTCAGCGAGTCGCTGGAACACGGTATCCATTGGTGATTCGGTTATTATTAGGTATTTTATTCTTTCTTGCTCAACAGTTTTTGTTGTTATTACAATATCTTCAGAATTGACGACGAGCTTTTTTATAAATTCATCCTTTGCCAAAGAATTTTTTCCTCCTTCATAATGGATTGAAAATTTTATAGAATGATAAACAATGAGTTTTTTTGAGATAGGAAAATACTGAAAAGGGATGAATAAGAGCTCGCATATTTGATAACCATCAAGAAATCCAGAGCCTTTAAGATAAAGAATTTTTTCTGGATATGGATTTGATGATAAATAAATATTCTCATCACGCAGGTTGATTTTTTTTATATCTTTTTTTGAGAAGATTTCCGGTGCTAAAGAAAACGCAATGTCTGATTCTAAATCAAATTCCTTTCGTTCAGTAGAAATTATTTCAATCTTTTTTATCCTTGCATAGGCAGGGAGGGCAATTTTTACTGTTTTACAAGGTAATTCTGGCGCACCTGTTATATCAGTAATTTCCCAGTTCGGTATCCTCAACTTTGTATTGTCTGAACATATAAATTGCAATTCACTTACATCAAATTCAAAATAGCCGGTGTAAATGCCGCTTAGAAGAAACAAAATTATTATCAAGTCTTTCCTCCCGCAAAATTAACCCTGTTCCCACCCATTTCTTTTGCTTCATAGCAGGCATGGTCAGCGAGGTCAATGAGTTTCTGCTTTTCTCTACTATCTCTTGGAAAGACCGCAATTCCAATGCTGAGTGTAACCGGTGGGTCAAGATTTTCAGATTCAATCTTCTTTCTTATTCTTTCGGCAACAACCAATGCGAAATTAACGTCAGTTTCGGGCAATACTGCAATAAATTCATCGCCGCCATACCGTCCTAAAAAGTCAACATCTCTAATTGATTCTTTCATTAAGGCGCTAAATCTTTTTAATATCTCATCCCCGGCCGAATGCCCAAATTTATCATTGTAGTTTTTGAAATTATCAAAATCCATCATCAAAACCGCAAATAGCCTGCGATAACGTTCCGCCCTGCGGATTTCGTTTTCAATCATTATTTCAAAACTGCGACGGTTTGGTAATCCAGTGAGTGGGTCGGTCAATGAAAGTCTTTTTGCCTCCTCATAAAGTCTTGCGTTATCAAGGGCGATAGCAATTTGAGCACTGAGTGTGGAAAGGATTTTTATATCATCGGGTGTAAATCCATCAATTTCTGGACTCTCTACATCAAGGACGCCAATCAATTTATCACCAATCATTAAAGGGAAACATACTTCACTCTTTGCCTCTTTTACGCCGGGTATATAATAAGGATCTTTTGATACATCGGGTGAATAATACATCTCCCTTGTTGCTGCTACATGTCCCGTGATACCTGTGGCGCCAATTTTTATTTGGATATCTTTTACGGACTCAGGGTAATTTATATATGAGCAAATTTTCAATTCCTGTTTTTCCTCATCCACAAGAAATATTGCAAGATTTAAATAACCAAATGTTTCAACCAGACGTTGTAAAATATTGTTTAGAAGAATATTAAAATCAAGGGTTGAGATAAAAGTTCTGCTAACCTCATATAAAATTGCGGTCTCCTGAGCTTCCCTGGTAATTTTTTTATATAATCTTGTATTGTCAAGGGCGATCGCGGCCTGGGAGCATAATAATTGAAGATATTCGATCTCAGATGATGAGAAATCTCTCGGAACTTGAGAATCAACATAGAGTATCCCAATGAGATTTTCGCGTGCGACCAAAGGCATTGCGGCTACGGCCCTTCGTCCTTTTTGTAATGCGACCGGGTTCACATTTTCATATCGGGTTAGATCTGGTATGATTACAGGTTTGCGTGTTTTTAAAATTTTTCCGGATACCCCATTTGTTAGGCGCGCAGTCGTTTTATATTTGGTTATCTCTTTGGTTTCTCTTGAAAAATCATAAGATTCAAGGACGGTTGCGGTTGGTTCATCAATTACGATTAAACTTGCAGTATCGGTATTCGTAATTTTTATTGCTGCAGCGAGCAAGACTTTAAGGATATTTTCCATTTCAAAGGTTGAACTCAGGGTTATACCAATGTGTTCAAGTTCCGTTACAATCCTTGACTTTTCTTCTATTTCATTTATCAATTTTGTATGCTCAATTGCCAGGGCAGCAAGTTTGCAGAAGAAATCTAAGGCTGGGTAATTATCAAAATTTTCTAATTTTTTACGGTAGTAAAGATTTAGACAGCCAATAGGCTCGCTTTTCAATAAAAGAGGAGCCGTAACCAATGACTTTAACCCTTCTTTTTTTATCCATTCAATAGAGAAGAAGTCACCTTTTTCTTCAAAAACCTTAATAACATCTGACACAAAACGAGGTTTTTTTTCCATACAGACTTTGCCTGCAATCTCTTCTCCTTTTTTTACCTTCACAACCTTAAGATATTCGCTTGATAGATTTATTGAATGGACGATTGTCAGGTATTCTCTTTCTTTATCAAAGAGCATAATTGCCGATGCTGAGGCATTGAAGAAAGAGCAAGCGGTCTTGGTAATGGTTTCAAACGCTTTCTCAATAGAGCTGTGCTCTAAAAGAGACTGAGCAATTTCAGCAAGATTTTCTGGAAAACCTTTCTGCTCCATTTTAGAATATTATATGGATTAAAATATAATTGTCAAGATATACCACCGAAAATATCCTATGATTGACACAATTTAAAAATTGGGTATAATATTTTTATGAAAAGCTATGCAAGAGATATAATTCTGCTTGTGTTTGTATATTTGATTTCCTGTGGTATGCCACCCAAGGATAAGGCGTTATCAATTTTAAGGGATGGGATAAAGGATAAATCAGAAGTAATCCAGGTAAATGCGGCAAAGGTTATGATTGAAATCGGAGATAAACAAGGTTATGAAGTAATTTATAATATCCTTCAGAATGGTAGTAATGATGCAAAGGTTTCTGCACTGGGTGCGCTATATTCGTTGAAAGAAAGGGTATATTCACCGGTTATTGCTAAACTATGCACTGACTCAGAACCACTTGTCCGAACTGAAGCATACCATCTCATTTCATTGAGTACGGACACAGGTTATTACAAAATTTTGGTCCAGGGAACCAAAGATCGCATTGCACGGGTACGAAGATATGCATACCAAGGGCTTGCGAATTTTAAAGACATTCAAAATATTAACCAAGGTCTCAGGGATATTGACCCACTTGTCAGGATTTCTGCGGCAAGGTCCATTGGTTTATCAGGTAGACCGGAAGCAAAAGATTTTATTAAAAAGGAAATGGATCCAAAGAATCCTAATGTTGAAATATGGGCACAGGCCGTCCTTGCCCTTGGTGAATTGAAAGATACATCATCAATACAATATATCAAAGACCTTTTGACAGATACACCCTGGGATTTGAAGATTGCCGCAGCAGAGGCACTCCTTATGCTCAAAGATGATTCTGGAGTTGATGTCTTAAAATCCGGTTTGCAGTCACCCGACCCATTCGTTCGGGTCAAGGTGGTTGAAATTATGGAACGTTATCCATTGCCTGAATTTTATGATCTATTAAAAGAGGCGTGCAGAGATGAATATATAAATGTCTCTATCGGTGCAATAAATGCCCTTTTGAAGTATCAAAAAAAAGAGAATTTAAAATTATTTGAGAATTTACTCAAGGCACCAAATCCGCTCGTCAGAATTGCTTCTGCTGGTGCATATTTGAGGAGTTTATAATATGTCCTTGAAACTTTATAATACCCTGACGGGAAGCCTTGAAGAATTCAAACCACAAAGCGATGTTGTGCGAATATACTCCTGTGGATTGACTGTCCAGGGACCCCCCCATGTTGGACACATCCGGGCATCAATGACCAGGGATATATTAAGGCGCTGGCTTGAATTTCTTGGTTACAAAGTGAGATCTATTGAAAATTTTACCGATGTAGACGATAAAATAATTGCAAAACAAAAAGAATTCAACACTGACTGGCGTATGATTGCTGAAGAGAACATTCAGAAGTATATCAATTTATGTGATTCTTTGAATATAATGAAACCACATTATTATCCAAGGGCATCACAGCATATTGAAGAGATAATTGATTTGATACAGCGACTGATTGAAAAGGGATTTGCTTACGAGAAATCCGGTGATGTTTATTACCGGGTACGAAAATTCTCTGATTACGGTAAATTGTCAAAAAAGAGCATAGATGAACTGCTGAGTGGGGCAAGGATTGAGCCGACTGAATTAAAGGAAGACCCCCTTGATTTTGCATTATGGAAGGCAGCAAAGCCCGATGAGCCTTACTGGCTAAGTCCCTGGGGAAAAGGACGTCCTGGATGGCATATTGAATGTTCAGCAATGTCAATGCATTATCTCGGAGAGTCATTTGATATACATACCGGTGGCGAAGATTTAATATTCCCCCATCATGAAAATGAGATTGCTCAGTCTGAAGGTGCAACTGGAAAAGAATTTGTCCATTACTGGTTACATAATGGAATGGTAAACATCACAGGCGAAAAAATGTCAAAATCAACAGGTAGATATTTCTTGATGGAAGATATTGTAAAAGATTTTTCTCCCAATGTGATCAGACTGTTTTTATTAAAGACCCATTATCGGAGTCCAATAGAATTTTCTAAAGAAAGGCTTGAGGAGGCAAAATCAGCCTTTGAAAGGATACAGACCTTTATTGCAAGATACTCCGAACCTGTTAAAGAACCAAAAATATATAAACTGGAGGAATTTATCCAGGCAATGAATGATGACCTTAACACACCAAAGGCACTGGGAATAATCTTTGATTTAGTAAGTACAGGTTATGAGACAGGTCAACAAGATATTGCTGAAAGTATAAGGCATTATCTGAGAATTCTTGGATTTGTTGAGGAAGGCAAAAGGAGAGATGATTTATCACCCAAACTTATAGAAATAATCCTGGGGATAAGAAATCAATTAAGAAAGAATAAACAATTTGAATTATCAGATGAAATTAGAAAAAAAATAAATGACCTTGGTATAATTATTGATGATACAAAAGATGGAAGCACTTATAGATGGGAGGTAAAATGATACAGGTCACACAGCTAAAAAGAGGAATGCTTATAAAACTTGAAAATGAACCTTATGTAGTATTATCAGTAACACATATCACACCTGGAAACTGGCGGGGTATGGTGGTGTGTAAAATCAGGAGTCTGACATCAGGATTATCAAAAGAAATAAGGTTTCGTTCCACGGAAAGGGTTGAGGAGGCAGATGTTGAAGAGCAGGAAATGGAATATATTTATTATGATGATGGCAAATACTATTTTATGGATTTAGAGACTTTTGAACAGATACCATTAGAAGAAGAATTGCTCGGCGAGAATGCAAAATTATTGACACCCAACATCAGGGTTAAGGTCCAGTATTTTGAAGGTAAACCTTTTGGCGTTATTCTACCCAAGACCGTTGTTTTAAAGGTTGTTGAGACTCAGGCATATATTAAAGATGCCACTGCCCAGGCACAATCAAAGCCAGCCGTGCTTGAAGGTGGTTACAAATGTCAGGTCCCGCCATTTGTTGAAGTTGGTGACCTGATAAAGATTGATACCGAAACAGGGGAATATTTGGAAAGGGTATAGGAGGTTTTATGGCTGATGATTTGAATGAAGAAATAAAAAAGATCGCAGAGAAAATTCCAGGGTGTCTTTATGCGAGCCTTGTTGGTTACGATGGTATATCAGTTGCCCAGCATATTATAGAGGCGAACTTTGATGTAAATTTGTATGATGCAGAGTTATCATCTTTGTTGCTGACATCAAGGGAGATAAAAAAGAATTTAAATCTTGGCTTAGAAACTGAATTGATATGGTTGACACAGAGGGCATTCTTTATAATCCAACCGGTGGGAGAAGATTATTTTATTTATGTTTGTTTAAAGCCCGCGGGCTCAAATCCCGGTGTTGCCCGCATAGAAATAAATAAAGCAAAACAGAGGTTAATGGACATTATATACCCAAAATCTGGTGCATAAGGAGGAGATATAAATTAAATCATTAGGGATAAAAACCCTTTTTGTAATAATCTCAGGAATACTTTTTGATTCAATATTCAATCCCGAAATAAATATATATTTCATTACTACCGCTGCCGCAATTATCTTATGCATTTTTTCAAAAAAATTTCTTTTTTTGCTCTTAGCGATTTTATCGGGTTTAAATCTTCATTTAAGAAAACCTTCGCTGGATAGGGCACTGAATAAAAAAATAACATATCAATGCATAGTTATTGGTGAAGAGCAAAGAGATGCGAAGATAAAGTTGAAATTAAATATTAAAAGGGCAATAATAAACAGAGATACGATACCGATGTCACTATTTGCGGAGCATTATACTTTTCAAAAAGACCATTATCTTGGCAAGACACTGACAATAAAAGGAAGATTGATTTGCAGGAAGATGCCTTATCAATCCCATCTCGTTATTGGCAATATCATAGATAAAGATTATAGTCTGAGTTTTACAGGAAGGATATTTAATGTTGTATATGGATATATAAACAAAATCATTACCCGTTCTCTGAATTCTGATTATATTCCAATTGCTCAAGGTTTGGTCTTAGGTGGAAGCAGTCGTTTGAGTCCCGAATTAAAGAATGTATTTGCCCGTGCAGGTGTATTGCATATCCTTGCGGTATCAGGATTACACACAGGATTTATACTCACAATTTTAGGAACAATATTTCTGCCCCTGCCTGTTTCTCCAAAGATAAAATTCTTGTTAATTATGGCTCTTTTGCTATTCTATACTGGGATAACCGGATTCAGACCGAGTGTATTAAGGGCATCGCTTATGGCGTTTCTATTTGGAATAAGTTTTATATTACAGCGAAATGTTGACTCAATCCACATCGTGAATATTAGTGCCCTGATTCTATTACTATTAAATCCTTTTATGCTTTTTGATACAGGTGCTCAATTATCTTTTGGGGCAGTCTATGGGATAGTCTACCTATTACCGAAGTTAAATAATATTATATTGAAACATATAAAATTAAGAGCGCTAAAACCGATTTTCTGGTCAATAGCAACATCATTCTCTGCACAGGCTTTTGTATCTCCTTTCTTAATTTATTATTTTAATCAATTGCCAACGCTGGCGGTATTTTCAAATCTTCTAATCGTTCCTCTCGCCTCAATCATAATTTATCTTTTATTCTTTTTAATATTTATTTCACTTATTTCTATTCCAGTATTGAATGTAGTATCATTTCTCGTAAATAATGTAATCTGGCTACTTGAAAAAATTGCAGGTTTTTTTTCTTCTAT
Organism: Caldifarciminota bacterium; assembly: GCA_039802145.1. Taxonomy (GTDB): domain Bacteria; phylum Hydrothermota; class Tepidihabitantia; order SM23-42; family JAOAFX01; genus JAOAFX01. Next base: position 8,842 of record JBDRWA010000082.1, read on the forward strand.
ACCATTTTCTTCAATAAGTATTAATATATCGCCGGTTTTTCTCTTTTTGTTTTTCTTTATCTTTGTAAAACGAACAAGGCAAATCGCAATATATTTGATACCTATAATCGCCATAATATTTTCTATTTGCTCATTCTTTCCTGTATCTTCAATCAAGATAACAAACAATACAGCATTGATAACCCTGCCGAATAAGGAAACTATATTGATCTACAACGGAATCTCTGATTTCTTAGAAAATATTGAAATTGAAGAGGTTGACTATTTGATTGCTCAAAAGAAAATAATAAAATATAACAAAGAATTTATTCCCTTACCTGAAGATTTTTATATTAAAAAAATCAAAATTGCTGATTTCTTAATAACCCTTGAGAAAAACTCGACAATCTATTGGCAACAAAGCAGATTTATCATACCTGATGAAGGATATGAGAACAGAATAAAGAATATTATTATTGGTAACAAGAATTTATATCAATTTGATTCGCCAACCGATTCTTGGATAGTGGATAATTTTTTAATAGATATGAAAACAAGATTTGTTAGTCTGCTCGTTTTTCTTGGATGTATGAAATGAAAATTTCAGTCCCCTCTTTCCCCTTTTATAAAGGTGGATAATAGGGGATTATATTTAATAAAAAAATTCAGGCACTCTTAATATTGAAAAAATGGAGAGGACTCAGGTTTTTTCCCCCTTGACTTTTTTTATGATTTTAATATAATATATATGCTCAAGTTTAAATAAAATTTATTGATTCAGGTTTATCCTGAGGTTGATCTTTGAAATTCTTTTATTTATAGAATTGTCCAGGGTATTGGGTCCCAGAAAGATTTAATTCTTCTGGAGAGTTTGATCCTGGCTCAGGACTAACGCTGGCGGCGTGTCTTAGACATGCAAGTCGGACGGGTGCTTAGCTGTAGCAATACAGTTAAGCATTAGTGGCGAACGGGTGAGTAATACAAAAGTAACTTACCCTGGAGTGGGGCATAACCCCGCGAAAGCGGGGCTAATTCCCCATATGCTCACAGGATGCGAGTCTTGTGAGGAAAGGCTTGTCCTGAACTTGTTTCAGGGCTTCGGTCGCTCCAGGATAGGCTTTTGTCCCATCAGCTAGTTGGTAGGGTAATGGCCTACCAAGGCGATGACGGGTAGGGGGTGTGAGAGCACGTCCCCCCACATGGGAACTGAGACACGGTCCCAACTCCTACGGGAGGCAGCAGTCTAGAAATTTGCGCAATGGGCGCAAGCCT
>JBDRWA010000083.1:0-10042 GCA_039802145.1 Caldifarciminota bacterium
ATAATTATTAGACCTATAATCACAGAGAAGGCTGACCGACTGAGAGAACTAAATTGTTATCAATTTGTGGTTATTAAAAAAGCCACCAAACGAATGATAAAAGATTCGGTAGAGAGATTGTTTGGTGTTAATGTTACTGAAGTGCGGACTGCAAATTTTCGGGGCAAACTCCGTAGACTTGGAAGGTCAGAAGGCTATCGTCCTGGTTATAAAAAAGCTTCGGTCTGGATTAAACCAGGGCAGAAGATTGAAATCGTGGAAGGTGTATAATGGGGATCAAGGTTTATCGTCCGCTGACACCGGCACGTAGATATTACACAGTTAATGTGCCTCCTGTTACGAAGTCAGAACCCGAAAAGAAACTCGTCATTTCCGAGAAGAAGACCGGAGGTAGGAATAATCTTGGTAGGGTTACTGCACGCCATCGAGGTGGTGGGCATCACAAAAAAATAAGAATTATTGATTTCAAAAGGGATAAAGACAACATTCCTGCAGTAGTGAGTGCAATTGAGTACGACCCGAATAGAAGTGCTCTTATCGCTTTGCTCACATATAAAGATGGAGAAAAAAGGTATATAATCTGCCCCGAAGGACTCAATGTAGGCGAGACAGTGATTTCTGGAGAAGATGTTCCTATTAAAATTGGTAACTGTCTGCCCCTCAATAACATCCCCCTGGGTGTTGAAATACACAATGTTGAACTTGCACCAAAGAAAGGCGGGGAACTGGTACGCAGTGCTGGACTCTCCTGTCAGATTATGGCGAAAGAAGGGAAATACGCCCACATCAAATTGCCTTCTGGGGAAGTAAGATTGATTGATCTTCGCTGTCGGGCGACAATCGGTAAAGTGTCCAATGCATTACATTCAAGCGTTTCCATAGGCAAGGCAGGTAGAACAAGGCATATGGGGATAAGACCTTATGTTCGTGGTGTAGCAATGAATCCAATTGACCATCCACTGGGTGGCGGAGAAGGAAGATCCCATGGTGGCAGACATCCCACATCTCCATGGGGTTGGCTCACCAAAGGAAAGAAAACAAGAAAGAAGAAAAAAGTTTCTGATAAGTTTATTATAAAAAGGAGAAAGTAATGTCGCGTTCTTTAAAAAAGGGTCCTTACATAGATCAAAAACTTCTCAAAAAAATAATGCGGCTTATTGAAACGAAAGAAAAAAAGGTCATCAAAACCTGGGCGAGAGATTCCACAATTCCTCCTGAGTTTGTTGGTTTTACGATCGCAGTTCACAATGGCAATCGGTTCATTCCCGTATATATTACGGAGAGAATGGTGGGGCATAAACTCGGTGAATTTGCCCCCACACGCACATTCCGCGCCCATTCTGGTACAAGAAAGGCTGAAAAAGAAAGAGAGTTTGAAAAATGATGGCACGCGCAGTTAAAAGATATGAAAGGGCTTCTCCTCTAAAGGTAAGAAAAATACTGAGGGAAATAAAAGGTAAACCAATACCACAAGCAAGGGCGATATTGAACTTTTATCATTCAAGGACTAAAATTCCAGTTTTAAAAACACTAAACTCCGCAGTGGCAAATTTAAAAAACCAAGTTGGCTCTATACGGGTTGAGGATAAAGATCTATTTGTAAAAGAAGCTGTTGCTAATGATGGGCCCCAAATGAAAAGGCTACGCCCCGGGTTCCGGGGTAGTCCGGCAATTATAAGAAAACGAACCTGCCACATAACCATCGTTGTTGATTCATATAAACCTATCCCAACAAAGAAAGGAGAATAATGGGACAAAAAACACACCCAATAGGTTTTCGCCTTGGCATCACAAAAGACTGGAAATCAAAGTGGTTTGATGAAACTTCGTATGCAAAACTCGTTGTTGAAGACTTTAACATCCGTCGTTATTTAAATAAACGTCTTGCAGACTGTATGGTTTCCAATATATTGATAAAGCGTGTATCAAATAGAGTAATTATCACTATTCACACTGCCCAGCCTGGGAAAATTATTGGCAAGGGTGGTGAGGAGATTAAAAAACTTCATGAAGAAATAAAACGTCTTATCAAAAGCGATGTTTCAATAAATATTGAAGAAGTGAGAATTCCTGAGCTTGATGCCAATCTTGTCGCTCAGAACATTGCCCGTCAGGTAGAACAGAGAATCTCGCACCGCAGGGCAATGAAACGCTCGGTGATATCAGCAATGAAAATTGGTGCCAAGGGTATAAAAGTAAGTTGCGGGGGCAGACTGGGTGGAGCAGAAATTGCGAGAACTGAGTGGTACCGTGAAGGTCGTGTTCCACTGCAAACTATTAAAGCAGATATTGATTTCGCACGTGCAACTGCGCTTACAATCTACGGAACCGTTGGTGTGAAGGTTTGGATATACAAAGGAGATGTGCAATAATGCTGGAACCAAAGAAAGTAAAATATCGTAAACAGCAGAGAGGAAGAAGAAAAGGAAAGGCTACAAGTGGTAGTGCGATTGCCTTCGGTGAATATGCACTTATGGCACTTGAACCAGCCTGGATAACAGCAAGACAGATTGAAGCAGCAAGAGTCGCAATCACACATAGTATGAGGAAAGGTGCAAAAGTATGGATTAGAATATTTCCCGACAAACCGGTTACCAAGAAACCTGCTGAAACAAGAATGGGTAAAGGGAAAGGTGCTCCCGAATTCTGGGTGAGCGTAGTGAAACCAGGTAGGATTTTATTTGAAATAGAAGGTGTATCTGATAAAGAGGCGGAAGAATTATTACGGGTTGCTGCCAGCAAATTACCCATCAAAACAAGATTCATAAAAAGAGAAGAAGGAATAAAATATGAAGGTTTATGAAATAAGAGAAAAAACCAAGGAAGAGTTGATGGAAATGTTAAACGGATTATACCGTGAATTATTCAACTTAAGGATACGCCATAGTTCTCAACAATTACCTAATCCACTGCGTCTGCGGACGATTAAAAAGGAAATTGCGAAGATAAGAACAATTCTACGCGAAGATGAACTTGGAATAAGGAAATTAATACAGGCTAAACAAGTCCCGACCAAAGCAAAACCAAAGAAAGGAGCATAATGCATAAAACTAAGGTAGGCGTGGTTGTAAGTGATAAAATGCAGAAAACCGTTGTGGTGGAACTTCAGCGATTCGTTAAACATCCGCTTTATAAGAAATATGTCAGGAAAAGGACAAAGATATATGCCCATGATGAAAAAAATGAATGTAAAATCGGCGATAAAGTTTTAATTGAAGAAACCCGTCCCATATCTAAGTTGAAAAGATGGCGGGTGTTGAAAAAAATATGATGAATATATCAAATTTAAAAATTAATTCACTAATAGTGAGGCAACGGTGATTCAAATTTACTCAAGATTAAAGGTTTGCGATAATACAGGAGCACGTGTAGCAATGTGTATTCATGTTACCGGAAGTTCAGGAAGACGATATGCCTATGTAGGAGATATAATAAATGTTACAATAAAAGATGCCTTACCCCATGCACCGATTAAAAAGGGAGACAAAGCAAAGGCCGTTATCGTTCGAACGAAAAAAGAAATCCGACGTCCGGATGGTTCTTATGTAAGATTTGATGACAATGCTTGCGTGTTAATAAACGAACAGAAAGAACCTAAAGGTACAAGGGTTTTTGGACCGGTTGCACGTGAATTACGCGAAAAAGGATTTACCAAAATATTATCCCTCGCAAGTGAAGTAGTATGAAAGAGTCAAAATTTATAAAATTTAATATTAAGAAAAATGACCTTGTTGAAGTAATAACCGGTGAAGAAAAAGGAAGAAGAGGCAGGGTGCTTGAAGTTGATTATGAGACAGGACGTGCCATTGTTGAAGGAGTTAATTTAGTGAAGAAGCACCAGCGCGCTCGTTCTCAAACCCAGCCATCAGGTATAATAACCAAACCGGCACCAATCCATATTTCTAATCTTGTTCTTATCTGCTCAAAATGTGGTAAAAAGACAAAGGTAAAAAAGCAAAAAATTGAAAAAAGAAGGGTTAGAGTTTGTAAAGAATGTGGAGAGATATTAGAATGAAGACAAATTATAAACCGCGTTTAAAAATTTTTTATGAGGAGACACTCAGGAAGTCACTATTAAAAAAATTAGGGTACAAAAACATCTATCAGGTTCCAAGACTGGAAAAAATAGTAATAAATGTTGGGGTTGGTGAAGCAGTCACAGACCAAAAGATACTTGAAATAATTAAAGAGGACCTATCAAGAATAACCGGTCAGGCTCCGGCATACACTCGTGCTAAACGACCCATATCTAATTTCAAAATACGCAAGGGTATGGTGATCGGAATGAAAGTTACCCTACGAGGAAATAGAATGTACGAATTCTTTGACCGTTTTATCAATTTTGCTGCACCAAGAATAAGAGATTTCCGAGGATTTAAAAGGGATTCATTTGATGGTCGTGGTTCGTATAACCTGGGTTTAACTGAGCAAACAATATTCCCCGAGATTGAATACGATAAGGTAAAAAAGGTTTTTGGTATGGATATTGCAATTGTAACTTCGGCAAAAAGAGATGAAGATGCCCTGGCATTGCTTGAAGGGCTGGGAATGCCTTTTGAGAAGAAAAAATAAAATAGGAGGTTAATTGGCAAAGTTATGTTTGATTATAAAGGCAAAAAGACCGCCAAAATTTGCAACCCGGAAATATAACCGCTGTCAGAGATGCGGTAGACCAAGAGGCTACTATAGAAAGTTTGGTCTATGCCGCATCTGTTTCAGAGAACTTGCATTGCAGGGCGAACTTCCTGGAGTCAGAAAAGCAACCTGGTAAGTTTAGCTCTCTTTTTTACTCAGACCCTCGATCTTCTTTTCTAACTCCTCAATCTTTGCCCGTAATTTCTCTTTTTCGGCCCGAGATATCTTTACCCTTATACGAATTAAAAGGTAGATGGTAAGCAAAATCACAATCACCTGGAAAATACTTATAGGAATGAATTTATTAATTATAGAAAAGATCAGAGAAACAAAAGAAAGGATTAGAATGATTATAAGAATCTCAGCCATGGATCTCCTTTTCTCACTATTTTGATTGACTAATTTTTATAATCCGACCCTGCTCATCAGTCGTTACAATCAGAATTCTTTTCATCGCTATGTTATCAGCCATTTTAACTTTTTTTACAAACCTAAAACTTATTACTGTCTTTGTTACCTCAGCAACACCCAGAGATAATTTTTTATAAAGTGTCTTCTGTGGTAGAATCTTTTTCTTCACAACATCAGGTTCAATCCCCTTAAATTCCGGGAATTGTTTTGCAACCTCTTTTTTAATCTTTTTTATTATTGCATTATCCACATTTCACTCCCGGACTTTCGTCCATTAAAATAATTTCAATAAAGGATTCCCATATAATACAAACTGCAAAAGTGTTTTTTGGTCATCATCATCAAGGAAACCATGTCTTCTTACAATCTTTCTTGCAAAATCAACCTTAGCATTCTTAAATGCCTCACCGAGTGATAAACCCTGTTTCAAATACTCAAAAAGATATTTTACAAGAAGGTCTGCCTCACTTGATGGAGGAACAGGGGGTCCGTATGCAATCGTTGTAGAACCACAGAAACCAACTATATCGTCCTCGTTTAAAAATTTAAGGGAGAGTGCATTTTTCTCTGATTTATTGATAATATAAGCACCATAACAGGCTTCGGATGCTACAAAACCACTCGCTGATAAAACATTTGAAGGTCTTAATGCTATAGGATAATCACCATCCCGCTGACCATACCAGTTTTCAGACACTGCACTCCCATGTAGGTTAAAGTATAAAAAAACCTTATTCTTGAGCCAATTGGAATTAAAATTTTCTGATGTCGTAGGAGGAGAAATTTTCATTTCTCTGATATCTCCTATCTGTCTAAAAACATTTTTTGATGCCTCTTGCCAGACAGATGCACTCATCCCGAACGATTTATTGAATTTTACAAGTGATTTATTCAATTGTTTTATTATAAAATCAACACTGCGGTTATCGGGTATCCTGGCACATCCCCTCTCTGGTATCAAAAAATCATCATCCCTTGATGCATAAGGACTATCGGACAAAACACTTACATCATCATCTTCGCAGGGATTGGGTAAACGATAGAATGGTACAACCTTATCACCGCCAATGATTAGAACAATATGGATATCACCCCATTTTTCTTCCATCTCATTTATAAACCTCCTTATGTCCTCAGGTCTTCTCTTGGCTGGCTTGATATTGCATTTATTATCTTCATCGAAATATACAAACTTTATTTCGTAACCTCTGTATCTCTTTTTATACACTTTTATTGCTTCTATAAGTGGCTTTAAATCCCCGACCTCCTTTTGTAGAGAACTTTTGCAGCTCAAAATCAATACTCGCATAATAGATTATAATAAAATTTGCATAAAAGTCAATCCTTTTTCATGATATATTAATTATAAGCAGGAAAATTGAATGAACTAAATATTTAGTCACTTATTATCTCAACATAATTGCTATTCTCTTTCAATTGTTCATAAGAAAAATATACATACCCGCTAAACGGAGTTTTTTTGATTAAATCAATCTGTTTTTTTATTATTCCTGGGCTCAAATTATAAATTCCAAGTCCTATAACTATCTTTTCCGGGTTCTTTACATTTCTTAGAGTTTTCTGGATAATTCTTTCTATGTCATTTGTGTAAGCCATCAGGCAAACAAAATCAATGTAGTCGTTGTTTACCCAGGAAAGCCAATCCTGAAAAAATTCGCTTCGGGCAACAGCCCAATCTGGCTTTACAGCAGCAGATACGAGACAATCAGAAGTTATAGATTTTACCCTTTCTTTAATCTGAATAACAAATTCAGTAAGATCATTATTTACAAAATTCCGCCAAATTATACCAAAATCACAAACTCCTGTTAAACCTAATCTTGTTTTAATTTGTTCACCATCAAATTCTAACGGGTCATAAAAAAATCTTCTTATAAATTTTGTACGGAGGTGAATATCATAAATAAATTCTTCCTTTGGATATCTTATATAATCAAGATGTATCCCGTCAAAGTCATATTTATTTAATACTTCCTCAATTATTTTCAGAAGATAGATTCTAACACTCGGATGTGCCGGAGCAAGATAATAGCCTTCTATATTCAATTTCTTTAATTCTTCAATATTATAGTCCAAAATTGCCCTTTGATTTTTATCAAAAACATACCAGTCAGGAACAAAATTAATGGGATGGCGGACATTAGCAATTTTCTCGCCATAACCCCAAGAGTAAAAAACATTTATCCAGGCAGAAACCTTTATACCTTTTAGATGTGCTTGGTATAAAAATTCTTTTAACCATCGGTCATCATTGATTCTCACCGGCGCAATCTCAGAGGGATAATATGCCTCACCATTACCAAAAATCTGCAGAAAAATATGATTGAATTTATTATCAATGACTTCAAATATTTTTTGTTTATCATCTAATGACCATCTGGGAATCCATATTCCTCTAAAATCACAAAGGTTAAAAATGCAAATAAACAAAAACATATAAGAATTTAATCAAAAAATTGATTTAGTCAAGGTTATTGGCTATTGACAAAACCCAAAATTTATATAAATTATGCTATGCTTATCAATCAATTGACATTTAGTTTTTTCTGGACGGTGTTCTTATTATGTTTGGCATTATTTTATCTCTACTTTAAAAACCAATTTGATAAAAAATTTTTCTATGCAGGATTATTCTTTCTATTTGGTGCAGGTTTTTTATTTTCAAGTTATAGCACTAATTGCCTAATTACATCAGGTAATGGTGCTATTTTTTGGAATAAGTTTATGTTTGCTTGTATCTTCGCATATTTTTTTTCCTTTCCTTTGTTTATTTATAATACAATTGGTAAGCAATACAGCAAAAAATTTTGTTTAATTACAGGCATATTCTCTTCAGCTATAATTCTGCTTACTTTTTTAACCAGTCTATTAATTAAAAATGAACTTGTCAATTTTGCAGGCATTTACCGACCAATAAAATCAAACATTACATATCTTCTGGTCTTGCTCTTGGCTTTATGGGTATGTTATATATTTTATGATACAATAAATTTTTTAAAACAAAATAAACCTAAGATGATTGATGTTAGACCTATGTTTGCTGGTATAATTACTGCAGTTATTTTCGGACTGGTTGATATTACCGGCACATTTCTTAACCAAACATTAATATTCCAAATCCGCGACCCATTTGTATTTGGTATTTTTATCGTTATGTTGGCATTCGCCTGGACATTTCTCTCACAATATTCAATGGTCTTTGCGAGTTTGAATAAATCAAAAGAAGAGATAGAAAAGTTGATTGCGAAATCCAACAAAAACTTTATTGAATTTGTCCAGTTGATTGCAAAAACCCTTGATGCCAAGGATGAATATACTGCAGGCCATTCACTCCGTGTTCTTGATTATGCATTAAAAATTGCTGAGGTATTAAATCTTCCAGAAAATGAGAAAGAAATATTAAAACAGGCATGCTTGTTACATGACATCGGGAAGATCGGTATCCCTGACGGCATATTAAATAAAAAAAGTCCACTTACAGAAAAAGAAAAGAGGTATATCATTAACCATCCTATACTCGCAAAAAAAATACTGGGAACGGTGAGTGAATTTCAACCCATACTTGATATTGTTTATACCCATCATGAAAGGGTTGATGGCAAAGGCTATCCAGAAGGACTGAACCGCGAGAGAATCCCATTGCTGGCAAGAATAATCGCAGTGGCTGATACTTATGATGCAATGACATCTGAAAGACCATATCGCAGAGCAAAAACAAAAGAAGAAGCGATTGAAGAGTTAAAAAAAGTAAAAGATAAACAACTGGATGGAGAACTTGTTGATTTATTTCTTGAAATTATAGAAAGCAGGGGTTAGCTTCTTTAATCTTTCCTTTTTCAATGGTGTAAACAACCTGAGTTGTTTCTTTAAGAAAATTTGTATCCTGGGAAATTATAATACTGGCGAAATTACCATTTTTTAAAATATTTACCACACTCTTCCAACCAGATTCATCAAGTCCATTTGTAGGTTCATCAAGAAGTAAAATTTTAGGTTTCATTACAAGAATTGTTGCAAGTGCAAGTTTCCTCTTCTCACCCTCTGATAGATAGTACGGGGACATTTCTTCAAATCCTTTAAGCCCAACAATCTCAAGAGATTCCTTTATTCTAATTTCTATCTCTTTTTTGGGAAATCTGTAATTTAAAGGACCAAAAGCAACTTCTTCTTTTACACTCGGACAAAATAATTGGTCATCAGAATTCTGGAATAAAAATCCAATCAGCCGGCGTGCCTTTTGAAAATCCTTTTCTCCTTTCATCTCCGCACCGAATATTTCAATAACACCAGATATAGGTTTAACAAATCCCATAATGATATTTAAAAGAGTTGTCTTACCGCATCCATTGGGGCCAATTATTCCTATCCGACAATTTTCCGGGAGAAAAAAATCTAACGAATCAAAAAGCAATGGTTTACCATTATACCCAAAAGTAATACCTGTTAACCTTATCAGATATTTTGCTTCCATCAGGCGATTATAATCAAAATGTTGCAAATGGTCAACAATATAGCACCAAAAATATCTGTAGTTTTGAATTGGAAGTGGTCTATGAGCCAGAATTTCCCACAAAATCCCCGGCATACCATTGCCCGATATAGATTATCTGCTCGGCTATAGCTTTTAACCAGTAGACTCCCGACAATATAAGCAATCGTCTTGTAGGTATGAATAGAATTTCTCAGTTTAAACCCCCTTGCCTTTGCTGCCCGTATTATCTTTTCATATTCATCATAAAGAACCCAGAGATACCGATATATTAGAAAAAACAGGAAGACAAGTTTCTCTGGTATTTTAAGATGCAGCAGGCTATGAACAATATCAAATATACTTGATGTCGCTATAAGACTGATAAGAATCAAAAGTATTGCATTTGCCTTTATGGTCAATAATAATGTAAACAAAAGACCTTGCTGACTTATTTTCAAACCTAATATTTTTAATAATGGTTCGCCTGGATATGTCAAAGGAAGA
>JBDRWA010000084.1:0-9955 GCA_039802145.1 Caldifarciminota bacterium
GCGAGTCGGACTCAATTAATGATTACGATTTTCTAACAATTAAATATAATCCATCTGGTGTTGAACAATGGGTAGCGCGGGGCAACTTTAAGCCTCCTCCTTATCCCGGCGATGATTGGGCATATGGGATTGCAGTTGATGGTTCAGGAAATGTTTATGTGACAGGCAAGAGTTGGGCTGGTCCGAGCCCCGGGTATGACTATATAACTGTCAAATATAACCCTTCTGGTGTTGAACAATGGTATAGGTGGTATAACGGTTACAGTCCTGGTGATGATGATGTTCCCTATGATATTGCCGTGGATGGCAATGGAAATGTGTATGTGACAGGAGCGAGGAGTGGTGGTCCAATAACTAACAGTGGTGATTATGCAACCATCAAATATGATTCGCTGGGTAATATGCAGTGGGTTGGGATTTATAATTATATGGATTATAAGGATGATATTGCTCGTGCACTTGCGATAGATAACTATGGCAATATTTATGTCACAGGGTATAGTGGTGGTCGCTATCTTGACCAACTCCATGACTATGCGACGGTAAAGTATAATTCATCTGGTTTGGAATTGTGGGTAGTCAGATACAATGGTCCGGGTGATACTACTGATTATGCTTATGCGATAGCAGTTGATGATGTAGGGAATGTCTATGTTACCGGTGCGAGTTGGGGATTGGGAAGTAAATATGACTATGCGACTATCAAATATACCCAGCCGGGTGGGATTACCGAAAGTAAGGTGCAAGCGGAGCCTTCTGTATTGCTGGAGGTTACACCCAATCCTTTTTATGATAAGATAGAGATAAAGTGGAGGCTACAGGATGCAGGATACAGGAGGCGGGATATGAGTGTGAAGATCTATGATATTTCAGGTAGGGTAGTGAAATTATTTAACCATTTAACCGTTCAACCAATTAACTATGTCTTCTGGGATGCTACAGACAATGCAGGTCGGCGTGTGGCTTCCGGGACTTATTTTGTGGTGATTAAGGATGGTGAGGAGGTTTTGGCAAAGCAGGCGGTCTATGTGAGGTGAGGAGATAAGATTATTTTCTTTGATTTAAATCGCTCTGTTGACAGGGGCAAAAAATTGCATATAATTCTGCCCTATGAAAGTTGCAGTAATTGGTGTAGGCAATATGGGTAGACACCATGCCCGTGTCTATTCAGAATTAGCCAATGTTAAACTCGTTGCTATTGCTGATATCAATGAAAAAGCAGGATATGAAATTGCTGAGAAATACAAATGTAATTATTATAAGGACTACCGCCGAATGTTATCTACCAGCAAAATTGACGCGGTCTCAATCGCGGTTCCTACGAATTTGCACAGAGAAGTAGCAATTGAATGTTGCAAGAGAAAAATTCACATCTTAGTTGAAAAGCCAATAGCCGATACTGTTCAATCTGCACAGGAGATGATTAATTGTGCAAAAAATAATAATACTCTTCTTTTCGTCGGTCATATAGAGAGATTCAATCCTGTCGTTCAAGAATTGAAGAAGTTAGTCAGACACAAAATATTTGGTAAAATTATCACCATTTCAACAAAACGGGTTGGGCTGTTTCCATCGCAGATTAAAGATGCAAATGTAATTACTGACCTTGCAGTCCATGATATTGATATCTGTAATTTTCTGTTGCAGGAACAGCCAAAATATGTATTTACACGAGCCGGCAAAGCCCTTAACAGCAAGAGAATTGATTACGCAACAATAAATATGATATACAAAAACACCGAAGCGATTTTGCAGGTCAACTGGATAACACCGATAAAAGTTCGAGAACTGGCGCTTACCGGTGAGAAAGGGTACGTTGAGATTAACTACCTTAATCAGAGTATGAAAATTTACAAATCAAATTACGAAAAGACCTTTGATTCTTATGGAGATTACATTGTTAAATTTGGGGTTCCTGACACCATAGAGAGACATTTGCCAGCTAAAGAACCTTTAAAAGAAGAAATAAAGAATTTCTTGGGTGTAATTTCAAACAGACGAGCAACTATAATCAGTGGAGAAGAAGGGTTAAATGCCCTTAAGATTTGCTTGAAAGCAATAGAATCTTTTAATGAAAGAAAAGTAAAGGAGATAACTTTATGATTTACGAGAATGTAACTCTGGGCAAAAATGTTATTATTCAAGAAGGTGTTTATATTGGTATCCCAAGCCGCGAATTTTTAACAAAACCACAAAAAGAATGGCCCAGAACCATTATTGGAGATGATGCGGTAATAAGAGTGGGAACCATTATCTATTGTAATGTGAAGATTGGCAACCGGTTCAAATCCGGACACAACGTGCTGATCCGTGAAAATACTACAATCGGCGATAATGTCCTTTTAGGAACCAATACCGTTGTGGACGGCACCACCACAATAGGGAACAATATCAGTATTCAGTCAATGGTCTATATTCCGACCGATTCAATAATTGAAGATAATGTATTTATCGGACCTAATGCTGTTTTTACCAATGACCCTTATCCAATAAGAAAAAAGTTGAAACTCGTAGGACCAATACTGAGAAAAGGTGCAACAATCGGTGCAAATAGTACAGTCCTGCCAGGAATTGAGATTGGTGAAGGTGCCTTTGTTGCTGCGGGTTCTGTCGTTACAAAAAATGTCCCGCCCTGGACTCTCGCCATCGGCGTCCCAGCGAGGATAAAAGACCTGCCCGCCAATTTAAAGACATTAAACATCATTTAATGGAACTAGATCAATAACTAATTTTTCTTCGCACGCCCACATAAAGTTTAGGCGCCTTTAACGAGTTTTTCTCCCGTGAATGGAATATGCAAATCTTGTCTTCATTGTTTTCGTTATGCCTTTTTAACATCAAACTGAATTTTTTGTCTTTGTGGTATTCTTTAATTGTTGCCTGAGTAATATCCCAGTATCGCCAGCCCAATCCCTGCAAATTGGTGAATGGTATATCAAGGATTGAGTCAATTGCTGAATACGGTTGATTGTTCCAGGTTATATTTGGCTCAGTCCAGACCTCACTGCTTATTGTGAATAATTGTATGTCATCTATACTACTCCCGCATTGCCACTTTTCGGGTTTCAAATATAACTTTACCCAATGAACTGAATCTTCGGTCTTTATTCTACTCAAATCAAACTTCAGGTATGTGCGAAAACAATTATTGTATGAATTCGTTCCTAATGCAAGTCTGTCTGTTGCCCCCATTTTTGCTGCTGGTTTCATTAACTCTACATATGCATCCTCAACCGGTTTGAGGATGATGCACTCATAGCCGCGCACAAAGTGATAGATTCGTTCGTAAATAATCCTTAATGTATCAATCCTTGAAAAATCAGAAATTAAAGGACCGAAATAGAAGACATTTAGAGGATTCCCCTGCCATTTTAGTTTTTCAGCGAAATTAAAATAATCATTAGCATTTTCTACCAATGTTAAACCATTACTGGCAGAGGCATAGTTATGAAGCTCCATCTCAGCTCCAGATATGCCGTATTTCTTTATATGAAAATCAACCTGTAGAAATCTTAATGTATCGGGCAGGTAAAACGCATAGTTAGGCTGCTCAACAACATAATCAAAGCCATAATCAAACCAAGACAAGTCAGGTGAATTCTGATAACTGGGTATCCAAAAGAGTTTATACCCATTAGAATGGAGATATTCAGCCATCTTTTGAATTACCGGGATTATCTCTTCGTCAATCCATTCCAAATATCCAAAATAAAAGCCGAGCAATTCAAGATTAGAAAAATGTTTCTTCTTCCAGATACTGATCATCTTCTTACAATAATAAGTGATATTATACTGTGATAATCCTTTATAATAGGGGGCGGAAAGAATAACTTTCCAGCGAAAATCTGCAATATTGAGTTTCTGTTTTATCCTATGCACAATTATATCAAGAGAATCTAATTGATGTCCTTTCCCAAATAAGTCGGCAATATATTTATCACAAGTATTGTGAGTTGGTTCACAAGGATAGGCATGCAAATTCAAGTCATAGATTATTATGCCATAAAATAGCAAGTCTTTGACTTCCCCAGAACTATCAACATAGGCACACAATGGTGTTACAGTAGCATCACTTATTGGTGCTGAGGAAATATAATAAAGAACAACATTTCCAATCGGTTCATTTGAAAATTCAGAAAACATTTGCGCTGATATGGAAGACATAAGAATAAAATTTATAAATAATAATCTTTTCATCTCATTAACCTATCCATTAAAAACATTATTTTAACTGAACATATACTCAAGTATATTATATATTTTGTTAAAATTTTTTCAATATGCAGTTTGGGACGGCAAGCGACTGTTTTTGGAAGTAATCTGTTGACATTATAAATTCATTGGGTAAAATATCCATATGAGTTCTGTTGCGAATAAATCAATAAATACTAAATATCTTAATATCGCATCGGTTGTAGCGATATTTATATCAATATTGTTTTCATTCCACATTGCTGAATTTGAATATGCAATTTTTATCCTTTTTACTGCATTAACTTTTGTTTTCTCAATATTGTTGATGAATAAAATAGCATATTTATTTGATTTTACCAAACTGACAATTCCCGTTTTCTTCTGGTATACTTACTTAGCAATTATTTATGTCCCGAGTTTTTTTATCTATTTTGAGCGGGGCCGGGATTACCGTGACATTTATCTCTTTGCCGTTAACAGTGTTTTAATCACTGTACCAATTGGTGCCATTCTATCAAACTGGCTTTTTTATTTTAAAAAGAAAAATTTAGATAACTTCTATAATAGTGAAGTTACTTTGAAAGATACCCCTCAGGTAAGGAAGGTTTTTATAAGTTTATTATCATTCTCTATAATTATAACTGCTTTATTTATTTATGAGGTGAAAACTGTGCCACTTTTTGAAATACTAAAAAGACCTAATTTAGTAGAATTTGCGCGCATATTAAGGGCTGAAAGTTTTCTTCATCTAAAATCTAAATTTTTATATTTTTATTCGTGGTTAAGGTCATTCATATATCCATTTTTAATCGTATTTTCATTTGGCAATTTTATTACAACAAAAAATAAATTCTGGAAATATATATTTATTATTACTTTATTAACCGGACTTTTTTACAATTCGTTAACAACAGAAAAATTGCCCGTTGCCTCAATCTTTATTATGATTGGAATATTTTATTTAATGTATAAAAAATGGAAAGTAAATGCTGTTTTCTACATTATTATTTTAGTTATTGCAATTGCACCTATCTTTATAATTCTATCATTAATTATCCCCAAGGAACAAGTTGTATTTCAGGGAATATTTACCAGTATATTAAAGCGAAGCTTTCGTGTTCCTGCAGAAGTCCTATATTATTATTTTGAAATTTTCCCTGATAAGATTTCTTTTTTAGGTATTTCGGCAATTAAAACTTTTTCAAATATTTTCGGCGTAGATTATTTTAATGTACCTGCTTATGTTATGAAATATATGATGCAAACACCAGTAACAATTGGACACGCAAATGCCTGTTTTATAGGAATTGCTTATGCAGGCTGGAGTTTTGAGGGAGTTATTTTTATGGGACTTCTCACCGGCTTCATTTTGGAGTCAGCACAGATTTTTATTGTGCGGTATCGTCGTTCAATTTTAACGCTGTCACTTTTATCTTTTTATCTTTACGAATCATTCCATTTAAATTCAGTAGAATTATTTTCGGTGTTATTGACCTTTGGTGGCATTTTATCGCTATTTATTTTCTGGCTTTTTAATATGAAGTATAATAACTGATTTATTTACACCTATCAAGGTTTTGAAAATTTGTAGCAATTTCCTGAATTATGGAATCCAATTTCATTAATAATTTTTCATAATCATATTTCTCTTCAACAGCCCGCCTTGCATTTTTTGAGATTTCCGTTCTCAAAGTTATATTTTCAAGCAGTTCGATTACCTTATCGGCAAAATTAATTGGCATGTCTGCTATCACTATATCTCTTCCCGGGATGCACTCAAGACCCTCAAGACCAATTGAAGTACTAACCACCGGTGTGCCTAAAGCCATTGATTCATAGATCTTTGTTTGAATTCCTGCACCGACACGCATTGGGGCTACTGTAACAGACGCATCATAAACATATTTTGCAATATCATCAACCTTCCCGGTAACAATCACATTTTTTATTTTTGATAGTTGTCTTACCCTTCTTGATGGCTCTGCACCCACTATATAAAACTCAATATCAGGAATTCTCTTTCTTATTAACGGTAGTATCTCATTACAGAACCAGCAGACTGCATCTGTATTAGGAAAAGTACGCATATTGCCAATAAAACAAATTTTCTTATTTGAATGATTGTTTAAACGAAACGGTAATTTCTCCAAGTCAAAACCGATAGGCATTACCTCAACATTTATATCCTTATCAAGTGCTCTGAGATATCTCGCATCAATCGGTGAAACAACGAGTGTTTTATTAAAATACTTCCATATTCTCTTTTCATATTGTCTGACAAGTTCTTTTTCAAAACGATGTATTATAGACCATTTACCAGTCGTGTACGCCATTGCTCTAATATAGTTTAGTGATTGTGCATCGCCCATATCCAATATTTTGGGGATTGGTATATCTTTCACATACTCTGCCATCCTGATGAGGTGGACGAAAATCAAATCAAATCTACCATTGCTTATTTTTTTCTCAATCAACTTTTTCATCTTTGAAGATTGGTAATAAGAAATCTGCAAAGGCTTTTTCTGTATAAAATTAAAAATACATTTCATATATGAATTAATTTTTGGCAGGATTATCACATCTATATCATCAAAACAATCTCTATATTTATCAACAATATCTTGCCTAACAGCGGTTTCTGAAAAACTAAGAAGAGAGACTTCATATCTTTTACTTAAATATTTTAAAATAAAATAGATATGTGTCTTGTCTCCTCCAATTGGCGGAAATGGAAAACGCGGAGTTAAGACAAGAATTTTCATTTATTATTGTTTTTTCTAATAAGAGTCCTAATTTTTGTGTATGCCTGCCAGAGTGAATTCGTTATAAAATCAGGGGTCATATTTTCAGGAAGTTTAAACCTCTTTGAATCTTTAGTTATAAGAATTGTTTTACAACCCAATCTCTTCCCAGCCCTGATATCTTTTTCTGAATCACCAACAACGAATGAATTTTTAAAATCAATTTCAGGAAAGTCCTTCTTTGCCTTTAAAAATAAACCAACCTTGGGTTTGCGGCAGGAACAGGTATTTTTATTATGGGGGCAATAATAAATTCCATCAATATGGGCACCACAAGATGTTAATTTATTGCGCATCCTTTGATGGATTTCCTTTAGCTTTTCCTCAGCAAGATGACCTAATGTCACACCCCTTTGATTTGTTACAACAATAACCAAAAAGCCAAGTTTATTGAGGTATCCTATTGCCTTAATGGCATTCCTTAAAAATTTAAACTCATCCCAGGTGGTAACATATTTGCCTTCTGGTGGTTTTTTGTTTATTACACCGTCGCGATCAAGGAATACTGCTTTCATCTAAATAACAATCTTTCTACAATCTCGCAGATAATATGACCAATCGTTATATGTATTTCTTGAATCCTTGGGGTATCTACACTCGGCACACATATACAATAATCAGTGATTTTCTTTAACTGCATCCCATCCTTTCCAGTCAAAACAATGGTAGTCAATCTTCTCTTTCTTGCTTTTTTTAGCCCATTGATGACATTCTTTGACTTACCGCTTGTGGTTATACCTATAGCAATATCCCCTTCCTCTCCGAATGTTTCAATCTGGTGCGAAAATACATCATCAAATGAAAAGTCATTGCCAATTGCAGTAATGATTGAAGTATTTGTGGTAAGGGCGAGAGCAGGCAGGCCTGACCGAACAAGACGGTATTTCCCCACCAATTCTGCAGCGATATGCTGGGCATCAGCAGCACTCCCACCATTACCAAAGAGGATTACCTTTTTATTATTCTTGTAGGCATTGGCGACTACTTTTCCAACGGTGATAATAGTATCAATAAATTCGTCCCTTAAAAGTGCTTTTTTTAGGTTAATGCTTTCATTTATTTGGGCTTTAATCAAAGTATTCAATCGTTTATCCATCTACCCTCCAGGTCTGTAGTCCCAAAAATTCAAAAGAGAAATTCTCCAAAAAAACGCCCATCTTCTTTAATGCATCAGCAACACAATGTTTTTTTCAAAAGGACAATAGATTATCATATATCCACCCCCACCTGCCCCAGTGATCTTGCCCCCTAATGCGCCATTCTTACGTGCCTCTTCATATATTGCATCAATATGTGGGTTACTTATGCGGTAAGACATCTTTTTTTAAATTCCCAAGCATAATGGAGCAATTCTCCAAAATCGTGCAATCTCCTTCGGAGTAAGGCATTCTTCATCTCTACTGCGAGTTCTTTTTGTTTCCTAAGTCCAATCAGAGCTTCATTGTCCTTGTGCTCATATCTTTTTATCTGGTCATCAATGATATGGTCAGAAAAGCGAGTTTTACCTGTATAACCTAAAAGCAGGTTATGTTCAAGTTCGTTTATTATATCTTGACTTATTTTGAGTGGATTAACAATCACGCGGTTTTTAGTGAATTCTATGAAATTGAAGCCACCGAATGTTGATGCATACTGGTCCTGCAGACCGCCTTTTATGCCCAGCTCTTTCCTTTCAATCTCATACGCAAGATTTGCAATCTCGTAATCAGTAATTGGAAGATTTTTAAATTCTTTTAGCAAACCTACCAGGGTAACAATCATTGCTGAAGATGAACCCAATCCAGAACCTGGAGGTGCATCACTGTGCAAAAATAGACTGAACCCACTTGACTTCAAAGCTTCAGTCCTTTTGATTGCAGCCTTTACCAAATCAAGTTTCCCATCATAGGTCATCTTCTGGTCGATGCGATAGTCTATTGAAAGACCATAATCCCGTGATTCTATCTTAATTCTATTATCCTTCCTGGGTCTTAATGTTCCAAATGCATATTTATTTATCGTGGCATTGATTACACATCCACCTTCAGTTTCAGCAAACGGAGGGACATCAGTCCCGCCACCAGCAAAACTAATCCTCAATGGTGCCCTTGCCCTGATTATCACGGAATTTCTCCTTTCTATGAATATTAATCACTGAATGCAATCTTTCTGGTTGATCTTTAACTTGCAAATAGGATTCAGGTAATCCTATATCAATAAAAAATGCATCGTTGAAATATCTTCCATACAAGCCTTTTCCGCGCAATCGTGGAAAGACTTTTTTTTCCAATGAATATCTCTTTCCTTCTGGGATTAGATTTAAAATCTCACGATTTAAAATATATACACCAGCATTGATATAACCCTGACCAGAAGAATTCTTTTCTATAAAATTTTCTATAGTCCCATCTCTTTTTAATACGACCCTGCCAAATCTTTTCACATCATTTACCTTTACAAGTGCAATCGTAGCCTTTGCATTATTCATCATGTGGAAGGAAATCAATTCTTGAAAATCCAATCCTAACATGGAGTCGTCATTCATAACTATAAAATTCTGGTCATTAAATCGGCTTGATGCAAGTTTTATTGCACCCGCAGTGCCCAGTGGTTTTTTTTCCATTGAATAATCAATAGTTACAGACCAATGCCTTCCATCTTTAAAGTAATTTATAATCTCATCACCTTTATATCCTACACAGAGTATTATATCCTTAAATCCTTGTGAGCTAATCTGGTAGATCATGTATTCAAGGAATGGTAGATTCCCAACCGGCGCCATTGGTTTTGGGGTATTAGTGAGGACACGACGAAATCGCTTACCGTAACCACCAGCGAGGATGAGGAATTTCATCTTTAGCATCCTCTCTTTGATATCTTATATAGTCGATAATACCCATGACCATAAATCCATCTGGACTCACACAGGTATTCTAATATCTCCATAGTCTTACTATATTCTATCCATTTTACACCAAAAA
>JBDRWA010000085.1:0-9923 GCA_039802145.1 Caldifarciminota bacterium
CTCTGTGCTGGTTTAGGAGGATTTATCGGCGGTTGTTATTTAACCACAGGGAATTCTTTCCGCGAAGAAGTGTGGCCCTGGATATTTGGTATAGGATTACCCGCCTCAGGTGCAGTTTGGGGATTTAACTTCTAAGGGTTAGAAATATCCCCAATATATCCCCGGTTAAGGCAACAAGAAAATGTAGCATGGCACAGGGGATAAAACTATGTGCCCGGATTCCCATTATTCCCAGAAAAAATCCGGCAAGGATTGAGCCATACGCCTCAAGGGGTGGTTTACGATAATGGAGCAGGGCAAAAGGAATTGTCTGGGTCAGTATTGCAATTCTATAGTCAATCTTCTTTGCCAGTCCAAAGAGCATAAAGCCCCGGAAGAAGAATTCCCAGGCAAACATATGAAATAACTGGATGAGTTCATAGGTAATAAAAAAATTCCAGTTCTTGCCAGCCTTTTTGTATAAAGGATAGAAAGACCCAAGATTTGAAAACTTAAACGCAAGAATGAGCACAATCAACATAATACAAAAAAAGAACGCCAGGTCCTTTATCCAGATTTTTATCTTTCCCAAACTTATCCCGTAGTCTTTTGGTTTATTCTTAAATAAGACCATATGAAGAAACGGTGAAGTCAAATAGATAAACCCGGTGATTAGCAGTTTTTCAAGAAATGGCTCGTTAGCAAAGAATATCTTTGTTCTTTTAAGGTATATTGAAAATAGCAAAATAAAACAGGAATAAAGAATAATCGTCAGAACTTCTAAATCAAACTTTTTTACTTCTGACAAAATCTCAGCCAGCCACTTCTTCATCTTAATATTCTGCCCAATATATTTTGTAGTAATTTTTTTGTTTTCGGAAATAACCCTTTACCGTGGCTGGTTGTATCACCCCACCAAAGACGAGTACACGCTCGTTTTCATATCTTGCTATAACCCTGATTCCGAGACTACAATGGGCATAAACATAATTGTTTGTAGTAAGTGAATCAATCCAGACTTTTAATCCCGAAATCATTATATTTATTGAATCTGCAACATTGAAAAATTCGGCGATTTTTGACTTCAAACCTTCAAAATCAAGGTTATGCTGGTCAAGATAATCTGTGTCAAGATAATTAAAGACCATCCTTTCATCTTCACTTTCCACCGCCTCCTTCAACCGCTTTATATCCTTTATTAAATTTATCTTTTCGTCCGGTAACAATTTTTTAATTATGAATACAATAAGAATACTGATAAGTATAATCAGAGTTATTTTTTGCCATTTGTTCATCTTCAGGAAATGATTAGCAAAATACCCAGTCCAAAGAACAGAAGGGCGGTTAAAAGCTTTATCAGCGGTATTCGCCTTGATAGTGCATCCGCGACATTTTCCCGGGAAATAAGGCTTGTTAGAACCGCAATGATAATCAGGGGAAAGATGAACATAATGTTATAAATGATCAAAAGAATCACGGGTTTGAGTCCCAGGGCAGCCCTAGAAACAACGAAGGTAATTGTGGGGAGATATACCTGCCCGGTGCATCCAAATTCAAGAAAAGAGATTAACCCTCCGGCAATAAAAGAACCGATTATTATTCCGCCAACCCCGGTTTTTTCCTTTATCTCTTTATGAATCCGCTGTTTGATTATAAGGGGTAATTGGAGAATCATCCTGTTAAAATCTCCGCGCCGTGCTACAAAATAGTCATAAAGGCTCAATATACCAAGAATAAGCGCAAAAATTCCAAATGATAAGAATATTATCCGCCTTAAAAATTTTATTGCTGAAAGCATATTTATAATGGTATAGGCACCGAATCCAATTGCGAGATAGCATAGAAAGACCGCCGAAATAAAGGATACAGCCATTGCAATAATTGATTTCTTCTTTTGGCCAATGAAGATAAGGTAACTTATAAAGAAGATAATGGTTGCAAAGGCACAGGGGTTTACTCCATCTATTAAACCTGCAAGCATAATACCCAAGATAGAAAATTTTTTAAATCTCTCTACAATACCCTCTTCCGCAGCCGTGAATTTTAATGTATCAAGTCTTGGGCTTCCCCCTAAATATTTTTGCAGTAGACCCTCCAATTTGTCAGCGGCGATATCCCTTATAATAAAATCTTCACCAATAAATATTGCCGGGACAATCAATCTCCTTGCTTCCGGAATTTTTGTTAAATCAGCAAGTCCCTCATAAAGAATCTTGCTCTTAGCGTCAAAGATGTTATAACGATGGATGACCATATCTGGGTATTTTTCCTTCAAACCATTAAGGAGTGCCTCAGCGCGATTGCATTCTGGGCAGGATGGTTGATAGAAGTAATACAAATTGACCTCTTTAGTGGTTTTCTTCAGGGTATCTTGTTTTACCGCAACGGTGTCCCTTTTTACTGGAGGAATTTTTCTTTCCGCATATCTCTTTAGGAACAAACCCAATTTCTCTTTTACTGCTTCTGGTCCATAAAATGCCGAATCACCAACAAAGACAATGGGCAGATCTTCACCGATATTCTGGATATTCTTTTCTTTCTCCATCTGCTCAAGTAGTTTGTAATTGTCAAGATTGTTCAGGTCATATTTTTTCAAATTGAATTTATAGACTCTTTGTAGTAGCGGAATATCACCAAGGAGTATATCCATACAATGGCCGCAGGAAGGTGAATAGAAGAAATGGACGGTAATCACCTCTGAAGCCGCGTTGGCATAAAATGGTAAAAATAAGTTCAAAATTCCGATGGCAGATGCCAGATGCCCACCAATTAGATTCAAAACTTTTTGTTTACTTGTCAATATATTTAAATTTCGGAATTTTGGGGTTTGGGATTTTATCATAAAATAATTGGGTCATGCAGGATTCGAACCTGCGGCCACCGGATTAAAAATCCGATGCTCTGCCAACTGAGCTAATGACCCAAGCAATCATTATCTTATCCAAAAATTATTGATTGTCAAGCACCCTTTTTTGTCTGGGCACTTGACACTGGAAAAAGGATATCTATAATTATCTTTGTAAAAATATGAATATAGAAAGTGAGATTGAACAGGCGCTGAAGGAGAATAAATTTGAAATTGCAGCCCAATTGATAGTTAAGGAGAGCCGTGAACTGCTACAACCAGGTAAAATTAAGATCCTGAGAGATCTTCTAAGAGTAATCCCCGAAGACGAATACTTGAGAAATCCAAAACTTTTACTCGTTAGTGCAAATACTGATTATCTAAGTGGTGAACTGCTCAGTGCCGAGAGGAAAATTAAGACAGCAATACCTAAATTGAAGAAGCAAAATGATAAATCAGGGCTTTCTGCGGCATACCGTTGTCTTTCTTATATCTATCAGGACATGGGAAAAAATAAAAAGGCGATTGAGGTATCAAAACTTGGATTGAAGCTTTTATCATCCGATGACTTCCGTAGCAGAGCCGGTTTACTCTCCACAATGGCAGGAAGTTACTGGCGGCTTTTAAATTACCCAAAGGCATTAAGGTTTTATAAAAAAGTTATGGATATCTACATAGCACTTGGTGACAAAGAAGGAGAAATCCGCACGCTCGCAAACTCATCAACAATAGATATGAAATTAGGCAACTTTCAAAAGGCAAGGAAAGAAAAGGAAGAGGTGCTGAGATTTTATGAAAATTCAGATAATAGAAGGAGTTATTGCCTCGCTGCCTTAAATCTTGCGGCACTTTATCTTTTAATGCGGGAACTTGACCGTGCGGAATCACTCTCTACCACCGCAATCACCGAGGCGATGAAAATAGGTCTTGGACTCGCCATCGGACCAGCAATGGTAAATTTAGGTGAGATAATGATGCTACAGAAAAAATTTAAACAAGCGGAGGATACCCTCCTACAGGCAATGAAAAAGACCGATGATGCCCAGACTTCATCGTTTTTAACCAACTGCTGTATTGCATTAAGTAGATTATATCGCCTGCAGAATAAGATTGATTTAAGCAAAAAATATGCGCTAAAGGCATTGGAATCTTGCCCGGCAGATACACCAATTGAAAGGGCCGGTGCTGAGTTCAATATGGCACAATTACACTTTGCAACCGGCAGATACACAGAGGGTCTCAAATTATTGAATGAATCGCTTAACTATTATAAAAAAATGAAAATGGCATATCATATCGCCACTTGTTATTTGGAACGCACAGATGTTTTATTAAATCAAGAAAAAAAAGCATCTGCCGTTAAGACATTTTCAAAGGCACTCAATATCTGTCAGAGATACGGCTATGATTTTTTATTTGACCCATCAATTTTTAATAATTACTGGCATCTTGTTGAAATCTTGAAACCAAGCCGCCCGGTTCTTTATATTAAAAAACTACATTTGAAATATAAACCACTACCGATAACTGGATTAAGACTGCCAAAGATAAAATTTTTCACCCTTGGAGAATTTGAAATCTTTGTAAATGGAGCAAAAATAGAAAGATGGCGAAGAAATTCGGCACGATGGGTATTGAGCCTACTCTTTACAAAACAGATAATAAATAGAGGTGGTGAACTCGTATTTGAAGATAAATTCGTTCCCAGGGATTCACTACTGCTCGCGCTCTGGCCCAATAAACCTCAGGCACTTGCCGTAATGAATCTACAGGTTGCTATAAACGAAGTGCGCAAAAGATTGGAGCCTGGTTTAAAAGAAGGAAAAAAATCACAAATAATAGAATACGAAAATCACTCTTACCGGTTGAGGTTGGATAGAATCCACACCGACTTAGAAGATTTTTTGAAATTTTATCGTCAGGCAAGGCAATCAGAGATATCCGGAAATTACAAAGATGCATCGAAATTCTACCAGAAAATCTTTGATTTGTATAAAGGTGATTTTCTGTCTGGTATTGATTTAACCGAAGTCTTTGCTATTCGTGAAGAATTGAGTCAGATATTTGTAAGATCCTTACTGGCATCAGCACGGATAAACTTAAATGAAAAAAATATTGAGACAGCAGTCAACCAGTGTAAAATTGCATTAACAAAAGACCCTTACTCAGAAGAATGCTATCGCCTCTTGATGGAATGTTATGCACGGATGGATAGAAAGGATCTGGTATTAAAACAATATGAAAAGATTAAAAACATCCTCAAGGATGATTTGGGGCTGGAACTGAGTAGGGAAACAGAGGATTTGAAGAATCGACTTCTATCGTAAATTTTTTTATAATTAGCAGGGCAAGGCTTTAGCCTTGCATAAAAATGCTTCAGACCACACTGGCTGCCATACCCTAAAGCAATCGCTAACCCCTTTCACCACAACCTGGTAAGCGTCTGGTAAGTGTATTTTAGTAAAATTTATTGTGATTAGCAGGTTATATAATGACCGTTTTAAGGTTAAACAGTTCAAAAAAAGAAAAATAATTTCAAGGCAGAACAAAAAGAAAATGAGTAATAAATCTAAGAGATTATGGTTTTTAAGAATATACAAGGACTATGAAATCCGTAATTGGTCAATTGATTGAAAGGAGGTGCATTATGCAGAGGCAGATAGCCTTGCTGATTTTTCTGTTGTCGTGTATCCAGATCGGCTCTGGATACATCCTCAAGTCCGATGTCCTATCAGGTGGTGGCACCGGAATGTTTTCTTCATCCTATATCGCAAAAGGCTCACTCTCCCAGATGACGACAAGTAGCCCCTGGTTAACAAGTTCCGGATACAAAGCAATCGTCGGTTTCTGGCATCCATATCCATTTGGACCAGGCGTGGAAGAAAAATTTTCAGGTCAGGGTCAAATTCCATTCCGATATTTCCTTTACCCTAATACACCCAATCCAGTGAGAGACTTTTTAACCATAAAATATTCAATTGCAAAAAGGAACAAAGTTATCCTTGATATCTATAATCCGCTGGGGCAAAAGGTCGCCACCCTGATAGATGAAGTGCAGAATCCAGGTGACTATAAAGTTACCTGGCATTTGCCAAAAAATTGTCTTCCTGCTGGAGTTTATTTCTATAGACTAAAGGCTGGAGACTATGAAAGTATAAAAAAGATGGTTCTTTTGCAAAAATAAGGAGGTAAACCATGAAGAAATTATTAGCAATAATCACCGGGGTATTGTTCACCACAACAATCCCCTACGCCCTTGAATCTGATGGTGCATTCAGTATAAACAAGGGCAATGTGAAAATAGAAAAGATAGAGAAAGGAGATGCGGGACCATTATCTGTTCCCCTGAAACTCAATTATCAGGGTTATTTGACCGATAATAGTGGGAATGCGATAAACGATACCCTAACAATGGTCTTCAGGATATTTGATGCCCAGGCCGGCGGTAATCAACTATGGACATCAGGCAATCAACAAATCATTGTTAGTTCTGGTGTGTTCCACTATATTCTTAGTAATGTCCCATTGAGCATATTCTTACCGGGGGAACCGAGATATCTTGAATTGACAGTTGAAGGGCAGATTTTAACTCCAAGGACTGAGGTCACGAGTGCACCATGGTCATATACTGCCACCTTTTCTGATACTGCGGGTGGGACAGCACGCATTGGCGGAAGACCGGTATCAAATGCCGCCCCTGCGGTCAATCAGGTCTTAAAATGGGATGGAACTCAATGGAAGCCTGCAAATGATACTTCTGTAGCCGATAATGACTGGATAATATCTGGGAATAATATGTATTCTGGTGTCACGGGCAATGTCGGTATTGGAACAATGAACCCCAGGACAAAGTTTGAAGTTCGTGATGGTAATATTACGATGAGTGGTTCGCCCGCCGCCAGTGATACCGTCTATTCAGGAATCAGTCAAGAAGTAAATAATCGTTTGGTCAATTTTGGGGTCAATTCAGGGCGCGAAGGTCCTTTTAACCCTAACTATTTGGGCTATTGGTTCAGGTGCGATACCCGCTCGGGCTCTCAAGGGTTCCATTTTTTCAGAAGAGATGCTGGAAATCCTGTGGGCACGGAGTTAGTAAC
This sequence comes from Caldifarciminota bacterium, assembly GCA_039802145.1. Lineage (GTDB taxonomy): Bacteria > Hydrothermota > Tepidihabitantia > SM23-42 > JAOAFX01 > JAOAFX01. The sequence continues at coordinate 6,922 of JBDRWA010000085.1, forward strand.
AATCTCTGATTCCGGCAATGTCGGGATTGGTACATCAACGCCCCAATCCAAACTCCATGTGGTTGGTGATTTGAAGGTTGAGGGCAAAATCAATGGAACAAAGGTGTACAAAGGTGCGCTGTCTAGTGGTGCTACACTGGAGTTTACAGTCCCCAACGGTGCAACAATTGAAATCATACTCACAGATGCTAATGATAATTATGCTGGAACCTGGAGTGGGCATTATTATAATCAATATTTCTGTGGCACCTATATTGATAACAACGGAACCTCTGGCAAATCCCAAGCGTACGGTTTTAACAGTCAGATATTCTTGGATGTAGGCAACAGGGGAGTAGCAGAGACCTTTGGACAAGTAGGTAAATTCAGGCTCCGTTGTATTAATAGTTGGTTAGAATATACGGTAAGGATAACGGAGTAATAAAATCGATTATTGGCTGTCAAACCCTTCGTTTCACAAAGTGATTGATATCTTTATGGAGGCTGGTGTAGATTGTGCAATATCAAACATCAGCCTCCTATAATCCAAAATCAGATTCCGCATACGAAGTAGAAGTTAGTGATTAAATTATACAGTAGAATCACTATGAACAATAAAATGGAAAAACCCGAAATGCTGAAAGCTTTTTTGTTTGTCGTAATCTCTTTATTATGCTTTTTTTGTAACAAAAAAGACAGGAAGTTGGTTATGCAAAATAGAATAAGGTGCCAGGTGATAAAAGATACCCGGATATATAAGTTTCGTCCGGACAAAAACTATGGGGATGGCGGAGGGTGGCAGGACATAACCGATCCGCTCCATCCAGTTACCCTCCCGAAATTATCCGATAATATAGCATCGGTCGTTACGATAAAGGGTTTCCGTTCTGAACGAGAAGGTGGAATATGTTATGAATTGGATGCGACACAAATTATGGAATCTCGCGATGCCTTATGTTCTCCTTGATTTTTTATTTATAATGTGTAGAATTTACCAACTTGAAGGCGTTCAGCGATTATAATAGATAAGTTTTTTTCAAAAATGTAGTGATAGAGTTTATTCTGCATAAAAAATAATATGTATTGGAATTTTGGATTTATCCAAGCATTAGCGAGGATTATGTTCAAGGAGGTCGTATGCCTGATGAATATGTGGAAGTAAAAAGAACCGGCTGGGGACAGAACATAATAAAATCCATAAGTGGCATTATCATTGGATTTTTGATGTTTATTATCTCCTTTGTTGTTCTCTGGACAAACGAAGGCCGGACAAATCTCGGCAAGGTCGCTGAGACCGCCCTTATTGTCAGCCCTGATGCAATCAACTCCTCTGCTGATGGTAAACTGGTCTCAATAACTGGAACACTGGAAACGACCACACCAATCGGCGACCCTGAATTCCTAAAACCCGGCAAGTATGTGCGCCTTGAACGAATTGTTGAGATGTTCGCCTGGGTTGAAGAAAAAGAGACAAAGACGGAAAAGAAAGTCGGTGGCACAACCGAAGAAAAGACAGTTTATCGTTACAAAAAAGAATGGACAAGAAATCCTAAATCAAGTGGTGAATTCAAATATCCTGAAGGACACGAGAATCCATACAAATCAGTGAGTGAGCAGACTTTTTACGCACCAAGTGCAAAGATCGGTATATACAGTTTTGACCCTCAATCTGCAACATTACCATCGGCAAGGCCGGTTTATCTGACCACTCAAAATGTAATCTTTTCAAGGAATGGCAAATTGGTCGGTACCGATTATATCTTTATCGGAAAAGGGACATTTGATAATCCACAGGTTGGTGATATTCGTTTACGCTTTGAGGCAGTTCAAACCGGCATATCTGTTACGCTCTTTGGAAAAAAACAGGGTGAGAATATCATTGCCTATCTTCACAAGGGCAGGGACCGACTCTTTCGGGCACTCAGTGGAACCCGCGAAGAGGCGATTGCCACACTGAAGACCGAGCATAAGATGATAGGTTGGTTCTTGAGAATCGTAGGTTTCTTATTAATGTGGATTGGATTGAATCTCATCCTCGGTCCAATCGGTGCAATTCTTGATATCCTGCCATTTTTAGGAAATTTGAGCCGCGGGATTATCGGGGTGATTACCTTTCTTGTTGCCCTTGTTCTTTCAATTGTAACAATCTTAATCTCAATGATATTCCACAATTTGGTAGCGCTCATTATTTTTATTATTGTTGTCGTAGCATTAATATTTTTGCTTCGTAGAAGAAAAAGACCAGTGCCTTCTACTACCGCCTGAAAGAAGGAGATTTGTCCGCTGCACGGATTGAAGTAATAAGATACTCTGAAGATGCAAAGGAACGTCTGCGCGTCTGTTTGAAATTTATCTTTGAACTATTAAAGAAATACGGAAGGGGTGAAAAGAAGTTCCTTGTTGATGATTTTGAAGGTCAACATTCAGAAATTTATTCAATTGATGAAAACCTGGAAAAATTATTAGAAAATATCTCCTCTGGTCAGGAAGTAAAATTCCTAAATCTTTCTATTCCAGTATATGTCCATATTGATTTAGGCTACGAGATACATTTGAGTTCTGATCATGGACAGGATTATGTGGATGATGTACTGGCGCTCTGGGAAGAAATATTAGGTAAAAGAGAGAAAGGGAGATTTGTAAGATTAAAAGACGAATTCGCACTTGATAAAGTCGGCGAAATCTACTCAGGTGCCCTAAAACTGGACTTAGATAGTAATACCTTGGAGAAACTCAAGTTAAAGCGAATTTTTGCTTTCTTTTGTTTGGTTGACATAAAATTCGGGCTGAAGCATAAGAAATTTGTTGCCGAGGATTTACAATTGGTAAAGAAGAAAGAATTCAGCCTTGATTTAAGCTTTGAAGATTTCTATAAAGGTATTCAGGAATTAAAGATTGAAAATGTTGATGAAGGTGAATTCCAAGGTTCTTTTAAGACAGACCTTAATGATGGTGGAATGATAGAACTTGATTTGCAAACTGATAGAGGCAAAGTCATATCCGATAAATACGAAACAAATCAA
>JBDRWA010000086.1:0-9760 GCA_039802145.1 Caldifarciminota bacterium
CAAGATGTTCTATTGCTGACTGTGCTTTTAATTCCCCCAGAATATATATACCATTACGACGGACGTACCACTCATGTGAATCAAGTAATTTTATTATTTGAGGAATAATTTTTTCGCCTACACGGATAAGAATATCAATAATCTTCATCCTGACTGACTTGTCTTCGGCATCCTTAAGGGTATCAATAAGCATCGGTACAGAATAATCAGCCATAGCAATCAAAGCATCCCTTGCTTCAACATAAGAACCCTGATCCCATAAAAGGGAAACAAGCTCGGGTAGATAATTCTGATCTTTTATCTCTGCAATAGTCCTTATAACAATATGTTTCTTATCAAGTAAAGATTTTTCTTTGCGTACAAGATGCCTGCTAAATTTTTTAGAAATAAATTGCACGATCTCTTCACGCTGATGTTTTTGGGCAAGAAAATACAAATGCTTAAGGCTATCCACTATTTTTTTAAAAACACTCATCTCTTCTTCTGTGTCGCTCAATGTATCAAAACGGTCAACGAGTAATTTAACAAGCTCATAATTTTTAGTTTCAAAAATTGTATTACTCATCTGAATCAGTTTATCAATCGCCTCCGCACGCTTCTGTGCCGAGGATTCTCTCAATTGCGGGAACAGACTTCTCATTTGCTGTTCTAAATTTTTTTCCATTATTTTATCTGCAATATCTGTTCCTTTTGTTGCTTTCATTTCGCTCATCAGTCGGGCAACAATTTTTTCAAAATTTATTTCCGGAACATTGATTCGGATCGAAGAAAGAATATCAGGTAATCTTGTCCCGGTAATATTTTTTAAAATATCGACGATTTCATCTTCAACATTCGGACCTTTTTCTTTCGCTTTAGTTGCAATAATGTCAATAATATCTTCATCAGCCATAGTGGGGATTAAACTTTTAAAAAGCAGTGCCAGTTTTTTATTTTCGGTTTTATACCGCGCAATATTCTTTTTTATGGTGGGTGACAGAGCCGCGAGCATACGTGAGAATATTACTGCATACTCATCCCATCTTTCTTCTCCATACTGATCAACAACCATTCCTGCCAGTTTCTCAAGACCACTGATTACTTTATGAGTTTGAATCTCTGTTGATTCATTCCCCAGAACGCCGATTCCGGCAAGAAAACTGCCGAGTTGTTTTATTCGATCTTCTTCAGTCCAGGTTTGTTGTGAAATCACAAGCGATTCCAGAAAATTCGTCCAGTCCAATTGTTTTATTTCTTCCTCCGAAGAAAGGACACCGACGCGGTATTTATTTATTTTAATGTTCAGGATACCACGTGCCCTGACCAGTGACACGATATCTCCATAGTCGGCGAGGTCGGCAGGGGTAGCCGCCATTGCCAGAAAGAATGTCCTTATCTCATCTTCCGGCGCATTTATATCAAAGGTAATACTTTTCACACCAAGACGGGCAAACCTGTCCACAAGACTTTTAACAAGCGGTAATTTTTGGGAATCAAACCTATCTTCACCCATCATCAAAACATCTTCTATTACCACAACAGAAACTGATTCCTGTTCTATTGGTAATTCTTTTAATAGAATCTTTATCCGTTGGATTACTGGTTCCAGTGAAGGATGGCCTTTAGGATAAATACGACAGATGTTGATACCAAGCCCAAGTTGCTTGATAAATTCGATCTTAAATTCAATGGCTTGGTCTTCGGGCATGATTACCTCAATTTTAATTTATACGCGCGCACCGAAATGTAGTTTTCAATGACTTCGCCGTATTCTTCGTATTCAAAAAAAGAACGGGTTGCCTGATAAAGTGATTCGCCAATCAGCACCACATTACTTTCGGCATTTTTTTGCAGAACAAGACTTTTAGCGAAACCATCAGTAATGATGATTGAATTGCGCAAATCTCCTTTTATATTATAGATAGATGCAGGCGCCATTTCCAGCCCACATTTTATTTTGCATTCTTTTATATACGGAAAAAGCTTATTGCATTCCTTAACTTTTTTCATTATCTCCTCAATAGCAATAATTGAGAGATGTGGTGCATAACCCCTTTCCTTACTCAATCCAAAAATACCAACGACTTCATCACCAATCACCTGATAAAGGATGCCTTTGTATTTTTCAATAATTTTATAGAAACTCCCGAAGAGGTTATTCAAAAAGTTCATTGCATCTTCAGCAGTTATATTTTCACTCAGTCCGGTAAAGCCTGATAAATCAGCACGCAAAAACGTTAAAGATAACTCCTCAAGAGGCAATGTCTTTTCGTAAGAAAGTATCTTACCACAATAAGGACAGAAATTTGCCTTATCAGGTAATGTATTTTTACATTCCGGACAATTTAACATTTAAATCTCCAGTAATTTTGCATATTCCTTTTTATTAATAAAAAATACCCTGTTTTCCGGAGACAACCTTGACTTCAAATCATCAAAAACATAAAGTGCCTTACGTCCATAATAATGTGCCTGTTCAATCTCATTGTGGTTATAATAAAATAATGCAAGTTTGTACAAAGCCTGTCCAATCAATGGGGGATATTTCAATGTCTCACTGATGCTCAACGCATTTCTTAGATGATTGATCGCGTTTCCCTCTTCAATATCAGAAAGTAAAATATAACACATAAATTCTATTTCTTTATTGCCCAATTTTAGTGCCAGTTTTAATGCACTGTTAACAAATTCTTTTGCTTTTTCACCGTGATTTAGGTTTATTAGAATCATGGATTTTTTTTGATTAATCTCAGCCAGTAAATTATCACGCACAAATAAAGACATTTTCTGGTCAACTAACTTCAAGTAACGATTGACTAAAGATTCGTTTCTTTGTATAGACTCAATCAATGCTAAGCTGATTACAGATTTCAATGTGATTTCAAAGCCGATATGCTCAGTCAAACTAAACGCATCTTGAAAATACTGCCTTGCATTTTGTATAGCACCCAGATGATAATAATTTTCTCCGATTAAATACTTTAATTCAGCAAGATTAAGTATTTCATCAGATTTTATCAAATCACTTTGTGCGTAGTTAAGGTACTCAAAACTAAGTTCATAATTACCAAGATTCTGATGCATTTTTGAAAGATTCATTAAACACTGAAGTTCCCCATCTTTGTAATCACTGTTGCGCGCTGTAACCCAAGCAAGATTATAATTTAACAAACTTTTTTCAGGCTCGTTCTTAGCCTGATAAAGCTTACCCAAACCAGTATAGAGTATTGTAAGAATATCAGACATCTGGTTATTACACTTCTCAATTGCACTGATATATAGCTCTTCAGCTCTTGTGAATTCATTCAGCAGATAATAGGCATAGGCTAAACGTTCAGTAAAAAGCAAATTCCATCTCAAAAGATTCAATTTCTGAGTATTCTCTTTGCCCTGCTCGGCTATTGCCTTCATTCGCTGAATATCACCTTTTATTTCATAAAGGTCGCTAAGATTTAATTGACAATCCATTATGTTTTCGATATCAATTAACCCCGGATGTTCTTCTGCTATTCTTAAAGTAGTATTATAATAGTTGATTGCCGGTTCAATAGAATATAAAGCTTTTGCTTTATCACCTGATAATTTAAAATAATATCCTGCTTTTTCAAATCTTTCGCAAGATAAAAATTGTTGAGCGAGAATCTCATAATACTCCGAAAGACAATCTGCATAAGTATCTTCAAGCAACTCGGCAATTTCTCTGTGTATCTCTTTTCTTTTTCTGATTGGCAAGGTTGTATACACAGCATCCCTCAATAGATTATGTCTGAAAATATAGACTGGGTCTTCGCTATTGCGAAATTGAACAATATAATCTTCCTTTACCAAATAATCAAGTCGTTCCTGTATGTCAGGAATGTTACCCAGAAGATTTGTGATAATTTTACGCGTGAAGGTGTATCCTATGACTGATGCGTAATCGATCAGTAAACGATGAGCAGAAGACAAAGCATCTACACCAGACATCACAACTCCGTATAGATCATCGAGGAAAGGCAATCGCTTTTCTTTTTCCAGGTACCATTTTCCTTCTTCATTATGTTTGATAATCTGAGTTCTCTTAACATTTCTTATCGTCTCAATAACAAATAGAGGATTGCCGCCCGATATACGAAATACAAAGTCAGCAAGTTTTTTATCAACGTCACAATTTAAAACAAACTTAATTAAATCTTTAACTGCATCAAATGAAAGCGGATTTAAATTAATAATCTCAAAAGGCAAATTTGTTTTCCCACTTATATCATTTATAAAATTAACCATTAGTAGAAAAATAGGAAAATCTGACAATTCACTGATGAGATAATTGATTAATAGTTTACTCAAATTGTCTGCTCGATTGAATTCTTCAAAAATTAAAATTAACGGTTTTTTATCACTGATTACCCGGAGGACATTCTTCACAGCGCTAAATATTTCTTCTTGAATCCTCTGCAACCTATCCCCCCCAACACGGCGTATATCTGTTATAAAAATGTGCCTTAAACCTTGTGCATCCTGTTTTGTCAAATTATTGTTCAATACAAATTTATCAATCTTCTCGTTAATTTTTTTAAAATCATCGTATTCGTCAAGATTTAAAAATTCTCGAAAAAATAATTTAAATGGATAATATGGCGTATGAATCTCTAAGGCGCAATAGCTTTCAAAAACCTGATAAGTTTTGTCTTGTTTGATGAACTCTATAAATTCTTCTTTTAACCTAGTTTTACCAATACCCATCTGACCTGTTATTGCGCAAATTTTGAGAGTCTTTGTTTTGTTCATCATTCTCACAAGATCCACAATTTTCTCAAATTCTTTTTCTCTACCCAACAAAGGGTACCTGGATGTTACTGATTTCCGTTTTTCTTTTAGAAATCCTTTTAGTTTGTAAATCTTGACAGATTCAGCCCTGCCTTTAACCGTCCGCTCACCAACGAACTCCGCATCTACGAAATTAGAAACTCCTTCATAAACAGCACTGCTCAAGTATATTTCATCCGGCGGACATATTTGAGTCAACCTTGCAGCCACATTAACCGTATCACCAATAATAGTCAAATAAGAAAGTTCTTGAATGATATAACCAAAAAATACCCAGCCAGTGTTCATCCCAAATGAAATATACCAGTCCCCGAATTCCCTCTTTGTAACTTTATTCTGATAATAATCTCTTATAGCCGAGATACACTCTATTGCCCGCTCAAGGTCATCCCGATGTGTTACAGGGATACCAAATGCAGCAAGGACACGGTTATCAGGTAAAATTTTATTGGCAGTCCCACCGTATTGTTTTATAATATTTTCAATCTCATCCATTGCTTCAGCAAGATATATAGCATTTTGTCGGGTCTTGGATTTATCCGTGGTCTTCTCTTTATTAATAAAATTAACAAAAAATATTGTTGCAACACGAAACTCACCGCTCCATAATTTTACATGTTCGCTTTCGTCTTCAGCTTCTTTAGGATAAATTAGTTTCGCCCCACAATTGGGACAAAATACATAGGACTCTAAAAGTTTTGCGTAGCCGCAGAAATTACATTCCCTCATGACAGAAAATTATATACAAAATTTTTAAAGTGTCAATGCCAATAATTCGAATATTCTATCAAACACTGGATGGAATATTCTTGAGAATTCAGCTTGCAATCAATAATTTTTCAATTTCATAATGTTTTCCATCCTCAGCAGCAAGGACTGTAACACCTGTTTTCTTTTTTAATTCCCGGGCAATATTCCAGGGACCCTTACGAATAACTGTCATTCCAAAATGGGTGATGATGGCAATCTTTGGTTTTATACCTGAAATAATTTCGTTACAATCCTGGACTGAGAGATGATCAATTTCGGATGGTTCAAGTTTCAAAAGATTTATTATTAAAATATCGGCTTTGTATGCTTTTATCAATCCCGGAAAAAATTTCGTATCAGTTATATAAGAAATTGAATAATTATTATAAGTTAATTTAAAACCATATGTTTCAACGCGATGTTCGTGTTGGGTTGGAAATTTAATTTTTAAGCCATTTAATTCAAGTTCAAACCCTTGCACAATTATTTTTACTTCTTTCAAAAATTCTAAGAGATAGTCAAATACTACTCCACCTTTGCCAAATGCATCGCTTGGGGCAACTAATACTCCATTTTTTTTAAATCCACCCTGGGTTAAAACATCAAGGTAAACATTTACATCTGCTGAATGGTCAATATGCTTATGAGTCAATATTATAGCATCAATTTTCTCCGGATTTAATTTTGGTAAATATGTTAGAAAGCGATAATAGGATTCAGGGCCGGGATCCACAAGAATATTTTTCCCACCTATTCTGAAAAATATTCCACCGGTCGCCCTCAACTGCTTGGCAATAACAAAGCGTGCTCCACCCGTGCCCAGAAAAATTATTTCATCTCTTGTAGGCTCTTTGACTTTCTTAGGCATTTAAATCACTTCAAAAAAATTATTATAAAAAATATATCCATAAGTTTATTTTGTTTCCATATCAATGATTTTCAAAATTTCTGAAACCGTTTCCTCAAGCTTAATATTTTTCACAATATATTTATAATCTTTCATATACTTTAATTCTTCATTTGCAGTTTTCAAACGATTCTCAATCTCTCTTTCATCATCAGTATTTCTTTTTAGCAATCTTTTTTTTAATTCTCTAAAATCAGGGGGTAAAACAAATATATAAATTCCATCGGGATAAATAGGCATAAGTTTTTTTGCACCCTGAACATCAATATCCATTAAAACATGAAACCCATTTTTTAAATTCTTTTCTAAAAATTCTCTTGGTGTTCCATAATAATTTCCATGCACAATTGCATATTCAGCAAATTTACCATCCGCAATCCAGCGTTTAAATTCTCTTTCAGTAAGAAAAAAATATTCCCTTCCGTTTACCTCTCCTTTTCTTCTTGCCCTTGAAGTTGCGGAGATGGAATAAACAATGTCTTTGCGCCTTGAGATTATTTCATTACAGATTGTTGTCTTACCAACGCCCGAAGGACCTGAAATGACGATCAATTTTGCGTTTTTACTCAATGTTCTGAACCTGCTCTCTAATTTTTTCTATTGCTTCTTTGATATTTACTACCGATTCGCTGATTCTTAAATAATTCGCCTTAACACTCAATGTATTCGCCTCTCTTTGCATCTCCTGAAGCAAAAAATTCAGACGCCGTCCAGGATACTTTTCATTTTCAAGGGCATCTTTAAATGCTTTGATATGTCCTGATAATCTTACATATTCTTCTGCAACATCTGTTCTATCCGCAATATAAAGCATCTCCTGGTATAATCTTGAACGGTCAATATTTTCGTTGATTTCTTTTATCAATTCATTTAAATGTTTTTTGTAGTATTCATTTCTTTCCGGTATTATCTTTTTAATCTTTACAACCTCCTGATCAATATCAGATAAGATCTTCAAAATTTCTTGTTTTGTATGTTCGCCTTCCTTTTTCTTTGCAATAATTAGTTCGTTCAGCGCACGGTTAAAAATAGGTTTAAAATTTTTGAATATCAATTTTGTATCTGTTTGATTCTGACTTATCCTGATCAAACCTGGGATTGCAAGTAGTGTATTTATATTTATTGAACCAGTTACCTTATATTTCTTCTTAATTTCTCGCGCAACCGTTAAATATGCATCAAGCAATTCTTTATCAACCTCAAATCTGTTACCTAAGATTTCGCGGTCCTGCTGAACCACAACAACTATGTGTCCACGGCAGATATTCTCCTGTAAAGTTTTTTTTATCTCATCTTCAAAAGGGCTGAAAGAACTTGGCAATTTGAGAGAAATATCAAGAAACCGATGGTTGTATGACCTTATCTCCACATCAAATTTTATCGGCGGATTCTTTATCTCACCGCTTGCCCTGCCGATTCCGGTCATGCTATAAGGCATAATTAGGACTCCAAGATGATTGTCACAGGTCCATTATTTTCCAAACTCACAAGCATCCTTTCACCAAAAACACCTGATTTTGTGGAAATGCCAAAATTTTTTAATTTCTTAATAAAAAATTCATATAATCTCTTTGCACTTACCGGTTCTTCAGCATTGGTAAAAGATGGCCTCCTGCCTTTGCTTGTATCAGCAAGCAAAGTAAATTGAGATACTACCAGTGCTTCACCATTGATGTCTTTTAGCGAAAGATTAAATTTGCCCTTACTGTCTTCAAAAATTCTCAAGTTTACGCAGGTTTCAGCCAAATCTTCTGCTTGTTTTTCAGTATCACCTTTTTTCACACCGAGCAATATCAATAGACCCTCTCCGATCGCAGAGACCATTTTATCTCCTATTCTGACTTCTGCTTTTTTTACCCTCTGTAAAACTGCTTTCACTTTGATATTGCTTCAAGGATTGCTTTGGCAAAATCCTTTGCTGCCTGTGGTCCTGAACCTGTGATGATATTGTCACTAATTTCAATATCATTCCCTGTATATTCTGAACAGTACGGTTTAATCTCATTGGCAACTGCGGGATAAACAGTTGCCCTTTTATTTTTTAAAACGCCTGCCCTTGCCAGCACCACCGGGGCAATGCATATTGCTGCTATTACCTTGTTATTCTGGTGGAAATTTTGAACAATTCTGTGGAGTTCTTTATCATCCCATAAATTTTTGCAACCAGTACCTCCGGCAATAATAATCGCATTAAAACTATCAGGGATAACATCAGACAAAAGGATTTCAGGTTTTGCAACCATACCTAGCATTCCTTTTGCAGGTGTAGTATCAGTTGAAGCGACAGCCACTTTAAATCCAGCATTTTTTAAGAGCTCAAAAGGTTCTTTAAATTCTTCATCGCGAAAATCTTTATGTGCAATAACAATTAGTACTGATTTTGAGGATAGCACCGGCCCTTCGGCCTTCTGTACTATCACTTTCTGTTCTTTTCCGCTGCCACAGAATATGATAAATAGAGCTCCAAGAATTAAAAATTGTTTCATTGCAACCTCCTGATAATTCTAATCTAAAGAGCGGGAGACGGGATTCGAACCCGCAACCAACGGCTTGGAAGGCCGTGACTCTACCATTGAGCTACTCCCGCATACCAAATCCTTCAACTACCATATGAAGGATTTTCATTTTTTTCAAATAATTATACCTGTCTATAGTAAAAAGTCAAGAATCCGATTTAAATCAAAAAATAATCTCATTAATGAGTAAAATTTTATTTGAAGTAAGTACTGAGCTACAATACTTGACATTTCTATTCTGGTGTATTATACTATTACGATGGCTGTAAATATACAGGAGTTAACAATAGGACTCATTAAAACAATCAAGGCAGCACAGATTTATCAAACAATCCATCCTACTTTTAGAAATTTTTTTGACCAGTTTTACCAGGATATTACAGAATACCTTAAAATGAATTATCAATTTATCCTTCAGATTGAAAAGTTTTCAATACGCTCCGAGGAAAGAACTTTATATGAAGAAACTGAAAAAGACATCAGCATCGCCTTCAGGCTATTTAAGGATGGTATAAGGGAAATTAGTTTTTCAAGAGGCATTACCGAAGATGAATTATTGATTTTTATAGAAGTTATAAGTCGTTCAGAACGCGACCAGGACCTTGCTTTAAACCTTTGGGAATGTGACTTTTCACACATAAATTTTTATGTTGTGGAGGAAGAAGAAGAGAAATTTACCTATACACTGCCCGAATTACCGAAACTCGAAATAAATTATGATGAGGCTGTAAGTGAAATCCTTGCGAAAGAAAAAATAGATTTTGCTGACAAGATTAACATAGACCTAATGCCCGAGGAATTA
>JBDRWA010000087.1:0-9512 GCA_039802145.1 Caldifarciminota bacterium
TTCTCTTTGCTTTTGGAAATATCCTTTGACTGATGCAGGCTGTATCACACCACCAAATACCAGCACCTTTTCATTTTCATATTTAGCAATCACCCTCAAGCCAAGACTGCAATGTGCATAAATGGCATTATGGGAGCTGGAATCAATCCAGACTTTCAGTCCGGACATCATTATATTTATTGAGTCCGCAGCATTCAGAAATTCATTTATCGTTGATTTCAATCCATTAAAATCAAGTTGATGTTTATCAAGGTAGTCTTTATCAAGGTAATTCAAGACTCTGCCTGCATCTTCTTTTTCCACTGCATTTTTTAGGGCATTTATATCCCTTATCAAGTTCTTCTTTTCATCGGGTAGTAATTTTATGATCATAAATAAAATAAAAATTATAAGTAATCCAAATAAAATAATCCGTATAAATTTCATGATAAAAGTAATAAAATACCCAATACAAAAAAGAGCAGGGCGGTGAGAAGCTTAATGAGTGGAATCTTTTTTGATAAAGTATTTGCAACATTCTCACGGGAAAAAAGATTTGCCAAAAGTGCAATTACAATTAAAGGCAGTATGAACATAAGGTTATAAATGATCAAAAGAAAGAATGGTTTCAAACCAAAATTCCCTCTTGAGATAGCAAATGTAATTGTGGGCAAATAAACCTGGCCGGTGCACCCGAATTCAAGAAAAGAAATGAGAACGCCGGCTACGAAAGATCCAATTATTATGCCACCGATACCGGTCTTCTCTTTTATTTCTTTATGGATTTTTTGTTTGATTATTAAAGGAAGTTGTAGAAGCATTTTATTTGTAGCACCGGTACGGGCAACAAAGTAATCATAAAAACTCAATACACCGAGAACAATCGCCAGAATGCCAAAGGATAAAAATATTATCCTTCCAATTATCTTCATCCCAGTTACTGCATTCAGGAGAACATAGGCACCAAGTCCTATAGCGAGATAACATAAAAAGACCGCTATAATAAAAGATATTGACATTATGACTATTGCCTTCCTTTGCCTTCCGATAAACAATAAATAACTTATAAAAAAGATAATCGTGGCAAATGCACACGGATTGACACCATCTAAAAAGCCCGCAATCATAACACCGATTATTGAAAATTTAGAAAATCTCTGAATAATATTCTTTTCCGCAGTAGTAAATTTTAATGTATCAAGCCTGGGACTGCCTGCAGAATATTTCTGTATCAAATTTTCCAATCTCTCTGCGGAAATGTCTTTTACTATATAATCCTCACCAATAAATATTGCGGGAATAATCAATCGCTTTTCTTCAGGAATTTTTTGCAAATCACTGAGCCCTTCGTAGAAAACTTTGCTGGTATCATTAAAGATATTATAACGATAAATAATAAGATTCAGATATTTTTTTGCAAGACCATTTAATAATGCCTCAACACGATTACATTCAGGACAGGATGGTTGATAAAAATAATATAAATTGATATCCTGAGTTTTAACCTGCAAAGTATCAGGTTTTATTTCTATCGTATCTTTTTTTATGATTGGCTTTTTAATACCTGCATATTTTTTTAGTGCTGGTTCCAGTTTTTTTTTGACCTCTTCTGGTCCATAAAATGCCAAATCGTCAACAAATACTACGGGCAAATCCTCACCGATATTCTTGATATTTTTTTCCTTTTCCCATTGTTCAAGCAATTTGTAATTATCAAGATTGTTCAGGTCATATTTTTTTAATTGAAAATCATATTTGTTTTGTAACTGTGGTATATCATCAAGCAAAATATCCATACAATGACCACAATCAGGGGAATAGAAAAAATGGACAACCAACTTTTGTTTAAGGGTATCTGAACAGTAAGCAAGATTCGCTAAGCCCAAAATCCAAATGACAGATGTCAAATGGCAAGTGCGTAATACAAAATTTTGGATTTTGAAATTTGTTAGGGATTTGGTGTCTGTGATTTGGAATTTCTTCATAAAAGAAGTGGGTCATGCAGGATTCGAACCTGCGGCCACCGGATTAAAAGTCCGATGCTCTGCCACCTGAGCTAATGACCCGGATTCTGCAATTATTTTCTATTATATTTAGATTTTCTCTAATGTCAAGATACTGCCGCTCTGAATCTTCGCCGTCTTTATAGAATGCTTTATTCAGGTTCAATAAATCGAAGAAATTCAGCAGGACTTGTAGTGGCAGACCTTGGTCTGCATCCAGACCCGTAGTGGCAGACCTTGGTCTGCAGATATTTAAAAGCCGAGTAAACTCGGCCACTACATTTAGTTATATAGATATCTTGAAGATAATAAGCAATTGTTAGGAGACACTCTATTGCCAATTTTATCGAGTTGGAAACCCTTTCTACAAATTTTAGCATTTTTTCTACAAATGTAAGGATAAACATTGTTTACTTGATTAACTATGGAACCCAATGAATTGCATAACCAACAGAAAAAATTACTCAATCAGAGTATGGAAAAAGGAAATGACCCAGATTATTAATTGATTAAAACCCTGACTATTTCGGGCAGAATCTTACCTGCTGGAGAAATAATACTTACATCCACAACCGAAGTTATAGGTGTGGGTTCAAGATTTATTTCTATCGTCTTAACACCATAATTGCCCGCAATTTCAGGAATACCTGCTGCTGGCCAAACCACCCCGGATGTTCCGCAGATAATTGCAACATCTGCGGAAGATAAAAACCTCATTGATTCCTGCCAGACATCCTGAGGGATTGCCTCGCCAAACCAGACAACATCCGGCCTTAATAAACCGCCACATTTACAATATGGCATTTTTTCAATCCTTGCATTAGCAATATTATCTATCCTTCCACACTTTAGACATCTGGTTCTGAAGATATTGCCATGTAGTTCTAAAACATTCTTTGAACCTGCGCGCTGGTGAAGGTTATCAACATTTTGGGTCAGAAGTAAGAATCCTTCAAAATGATTTTCTAAATCAACGAGTGCATAATGTGCCGGGTTGGGCTCAGCCTTAGAGATAATCTCCTGCCGCCACCGATACCATTCCCAGACCAATTCTGGATTCCTTTCAAACGCCTCAGGCGTTGCCAGATCAGTTGCTGAATAATTCTTCCATAATCCATCCTTGCCCCGAAATGTGGGGATACCACTCTCTGCGGAAATCCCCGCACCAGTGAGTACAAATAAACTTTTCGCATCCCTTAATATCCTAACTGCGTTTTCAATCATTATACTATTATAACAAAAAACTAATTAATTTCAAGGTATAATCAAATATAATTTTTTTACAAATCTAAATTTATTGACAATTACTAAAAATTGAATATAATTGTTTGCTGAGCTTTAAACATATTGTGATTTAGGTTTTATATAAAAGGAGAATTAAATGTACGGAATAATCTTTGCCTTACATGTGCTTATATGCATATTGTTGATTATTGTGGTCCTATTACAGCAGACCAGAGGTGCTGGTATGTCAAGCGTATTTGGGGGTGGCGGAGGCACTGATTCTTTATTCGGTGGTAAGGGTGCTACGCCATTCTTTATTAAATTGACTTCGGGACTGGCAATAGGGTTCTTTTTAACATCCCTTTTTCTTGTTCTCTTATCCCGAAGACCTGTTGCAAAAACTGCGGTAGAGAAAGGATTGGAGACCGAGGTTCCGATTGCACCAACAACCCCACCTGAAGAACAACTTCCGACCCTTCCCCAGGAAAAAGGGGGTGAATAATGTTTGCGGTCATCAAGACAAATAGTTATCAGTATGTTGTTTCAAAGGGTGATAAGGTAATCATTCCTGCAGTCCTTGGCGAATCAGGGAAAGAAATTGAATTTGATAAGATCCTGATGATAAAAGATGAAAGTGGTGTACTTGTTGGCAAACCTTATGTAGAAGGTGCGGTTGTAAAGGGAGTTATAAGAAAAACAGGCAAACTGCCAAAGGTGATGGTTTATAAATTTATTAGAAGAGAAAATTATCGCCGTAAAAAAGGGCACCGACAGTTATTTAGCGAAGTTGAAATTACCGATATAATAAAAAAATAGGAGGAAATTATGGCTCATAAAAAAGGGACAGGTTCAGCAAAAAACGGCAGGGATTCTGAAGGCAAACGGCTTGGTGTGAAAAGATTTGATGGACAGATAGTCAATACAGGAACGATCATTATCCGACAGCGGGGGACCAAAATCCATCCCGGTATGAATGTAGGAATGGGCAAGGACTATACAATCTATGCCCTTACCCAGGGAAAGGTAAAGTTTGGCTATACAAAGGGTGGCAAAAGAATCGTCTCAGTAGTACCAGCGACAAATTAATATTATCATTATTGCTATAGTTTTTATAAGCACCCCTTTGGGGTGCGTTTTTTTATTGACATTTTTCAATCTTTATTTATAATTACCTATGAAAATACTTGTTACAAGTGCGTTACCTTACGCAAATGGTGATATACACTTAGGACATCTTGCCGGTGCATATCTTCCCGCCGATATCTATGTGCGTTATCAACGACTCAGGGGCAGGGATGTGATACATATCTGCGGAACCGATGAACACGGCGTTCCAATCACTGTCCTTGCCGACCAGCAAAAAAAGAGTCCTCAGGAGATTGTTGATTTTTATCACGAATCTATAAAAAAATCATTTATTGAATTTGGCATATCATTTGATAATTTTTCCCGCACTACAATCCCTTTGCATTATCGTCTTGCCCAGGATTTCTTTTTAAATATTTATAACAAAGGATTTATATACGCAAAAGAGAATGAGCAATTTTACTGTCCAAAATGTAAAAGATTCCTTCCTGACCGTTATGTCGTTGGCAAATGCCCACGCTGTGGCATTGACGGTGCAAAAGGCGACCAGTGTGAAGCCTGTGGCAGATGGCTTGAACCATTCCAGCTGATTGAACCAAAATGCCTGGTATGTGGGGAAAGGCCGATAAAACAGAAAACAAAGCACTGGTATTTCAAATTATCACAATTTCAGAAACAACTCTCCCAGTGGATTGAAGAGAAAAAGCACTGGAGAGAGACGGTTCTCACTTTTGTCCAGGGTTGGCTTAAAGAAGGACTTGAGGATAGACCAATCACCAGGGATATGACCTGGGGTGTGCCCGTTCCTCTTGAGGAGGCAAAGGGTAAGGTATTGTATGTATGGTTTGATGCACCAATTGGTTATATCTCTTCAACAATGGAATGGGCGATAAATAAAGGTGAACCCGACTTATGGAAAGAGTACTGGTTAAATCCCGAGACAAAACTCGTTCACTTTATCGGCAAGGATAATATTGTCTTTCATGCCCTTATCTGGCCAGCGATGCTTATGGCTTATGGAAATTATGTTCTTCCTTCAGAAATTCCAGCAAACCAATTTCTCAATCTTGAAGGTGAAAAACTTTCCACATCAAGAGGCTATGCGATATGGCTACCTGAGTATTTAAAAGAATTCCCGGCGGATTCTTTGAGATATGCCCTTACCAGAAACCTGCCCGAAACCAGGGACTCTGATTTTACCTGGCGTGATTTTCAGGCCTGGCATAATAATGAACTCGCTGATATTCTCGGAAATTACATAAATCGCACCCTTACATTTATTGAAAAATACTACAATTCAAATGTGCCTTCCGCATCAGCATTTACTGAAAATGAGAATAGAATCCTTGATATGCTTCACAATGCGCCAAAAATAATCGGGGAGAAGATTGAAAATTTTGAATTCAAAAATGCCCTCCAGGAAGTGATGAAACTTGCCCAGGAAGGAAATCGCTATTTTGACAAAGAAGCACCGTGGATCACGCGTAAAACAAATCCTTTGATCGGAGAAAGAACGATGTATGTCTGTATGAAGATTGTTACATCACTTACTCTTCTCATTGAACCATTCCTTCCTTTTACTGCCCAGAAATTGAAAAAAATTATCAATTTTCCTGAACAGAGCTGGGATAATATTGCGACACCTATTGTGCCCTCAACAATTGGAAAGCCCGAAATATTATTCAAAAAGATTGAAAATCAAGTGATTGAAGTCCAGGTCGCAAAACTCAAAAGAAAAGAGATCTCTATAGAGGATTTCAGCAAGATAGAGTTATGCACCGCCAAGGTCATTTCTGCAAAAAAGGTTGAAGGTAGTGACCACCTCATTGTTTGTGAGATTGAAATCGGCGATAAGAAAAAGCAGATTGTTGCCGGAATTGGTAAACATTACAAACCCGAAGAACTGATTGGCAAGACAATTATCGTTGTAAACAACCTCAAGCCCGTTACATTAAAAGGCGTGCTGTCTGAAGGGATGCTACTTGCAGCCCAGGATAAGAACGGGCTTGTGCTTTTGACTACCGACAAACCGATTTCATCGGGTGCAATTGTGAAGTGATTGACACCCACTGCCATTTAATAGACCCCCAATTCAAACGCGATCTTGATGGCGTGATTAATCGTGCATACGCGGCAGGCATAAAATATATTATAAATATCGGATATGATATTGCAACGAGTGCGGATGCAATTAAAATGAATGAAGTGCATCAGTGGTTGATACCCGCGGTTGGCATTCATCCCAATGAAAGTGCCGAAGAATCAATCAAGGAGATGGAATATATTGAAAGATTCTGTCAGAATAAGGTGGTTGTTGCGATCGGTGAGACAGGGCTTGATTATTACCGCGACTACTCTCCAAAGGATGCCCAGCAAAAGTTATTTCGTCAACATATAAATCTTGCCCGAAAATACAATTTACCCTTGATCATCCATACCCGAAATTCAATTACTGATGCAATCAGGATTTTAAAAGAAGAAAATTATTATAAAGGAGTGTTCCATTGTTACAGCGGAACCTATGAGCAGGCAAAGCAAATTATAGCGATGGGATTTTATCTTGGATTTGGCGGTGTTTTAACCTTTTCAAAGAATATGCGCGAGGTGTTTCACCATATCCCGGTTGAGTATGTCGTTTTTGAAACCGATGCACCGTTCCTTGCCCCGGCAAGCCATCGCGGGCAGAGAAACGAACCTTCATTCATTTTTGAGACCCTGCATTTTGCCGCATCAATAAAAGGGTTATCAGTGGAAAGGATTGAAGAAATTACCGATAAAAATGCCTCCCGTTTATTTTCCTTGAAAATTTGATGCCAAAAAGACTCGGACAGCATTTTCTGAATAACATATACATCGCAAAGAAGATAATTAATTTTGCAGATATAAAGGGCAAATCAGTGATTGAGATCGGTGCTGGTAAAGGGATGATCACAAGGCAACTTTCAAAATATGCACGCATTGTCTATGCAATTGAGATTGACAAGAAGTATGCAGAAAAATTGATTCAAAAGAATATCCCCAATGTGCAGGTTATCAATGTAGATTTTCTTGACTTTGATCTGGCACCCTACGCGGGTTCAGTAATTGTTGGCAATATCCCTTACGGCATAACAACGAAGATAATCGAGAAACTTGTCAAAGAAAGAAAAAATTTTTTAAGGGCAATTTTGACACTTCAGAAAGAGTATGGTGAGAGACTCCTTGCCCAGCCCGGCACATCTGAATATAGTTCAATCACCTGTTATGTGAATTATTATTTTAAAGTGATCAGGGGTTTTGGTATTCAGGCAAGATACTTTACACCAAGGCCCAGGGTGAATTCAATCGTGGTTGGTCTGCTCCACAAAGATGCGCCTTTTTTAATAGAAAATGAATTTGAATTTTTTGATTTTGTAAAGGGAATTTTTCGGTACCGGCGCAAGACTTTAAAAAATGCCATTTTTAATTACCTCGGTTGTACTCCCCAGAACCTAAAGAACGATTTGCTTTTTAAAAGGCCTGAGGAACTTGAGTTAAAGGATTTTTATAAATTATATCTACAATTAAAAACAAAAGAAGTATGAAGACAAAAGTATATATTAAAGATGGGAAAGACCTGCGTTCAGCGATAAACAAAATATTTGCTGAATTTAAGATAAAGGATCTTAGAAATAAGAAGGTATTTGTCAAACCCAATATGCTCAGGATCGCCCGTCCTGAAGAGTGTGTTATCACCGATCCCCGGCTCATTGAGGCAGTTGTCAGTCATTTATTAAACAATTCAGCCAATGTGATTGTAGGTGATAACCCCATTCCACAAAAGGTAAATGAGATTGAAGTCGCTAATTATTGCGGATTTCTTGATGCAGCAAGGGGAAGATTTCGAAATATTGGTAAGTATGTTAAAAGGATAAAGTTGAAAAATAATTCGGTGCGCGAAATATATGTTTCAAGGGATATCCTTGATGCTGAGTTGTTGATCTCTTTACCGAAATTAAAAACCCATGAACTGACGATATTGAGCGTTGCAGTAAAGAATCAATTCGGCATTATCCCTGGTGGGTTAAAACCGAAATTACATTTTCAGTGCCCAACACTTGATGATTTTTGCCGCCTTTTGATAGAAGTATATAATATAAGAAAACCAGACCTGATAATTGTAGATGCATTGAACATCGTTGATGCAAGAGGAAGGGTGTATAGATTAGATAAATTGATTGCCGGCGAAGATGCCTGGGCGGTTGATTATGTGTGTGCCCTTTTTATTGGTATTAAACCGGAAACAAGCCCATTGATAAGAATAGGAATAAAGGAAAAACTATTTAACCCTGACGATATAGAGATAGTCGGTGATCTTACACCGATAAAAAAATTTTCAACACCTATATCAATGCCCCTAAAAGATTTTTTTGCTGGCATCGGGAGTAGAATTTTTGCACAAATTCAGAATTTCTATGTGCCGGTGATTGACCAAAGTCTATGTAATAAATGCCGTTCCTGTGAGAATGTCTGCCCGGCGCGTGCGATTATACATTTTAACATTGACCACAAAAAGTGTATAAGGTGCTATTGCTGCTTTGAGGTCTGTCCCAAAAATGCGATAAAAAGAAAACCCAAAGTTATTTAAATTTAATAAAAGGATTTAATGTTCCCGTCTTTTATATAACACCAGGACATTGCCTCGGTATTATTGACACACAGAATTCTACCATGTTTATCAACGCCGATAAGTCCAGCACGACATTTATTTCTTGTCGCATAATCAATCGCCATCTTGCCTGCAACCGGTGCCGAATATTTCTCCATAAATACCACAGTTCTAAAGGCAAGTAGTGTTTTCATAATCATTTCCCCATGTCCTGTAGCAGATACCCCACCATATTTATTTGCATAAGTACCTGCTCCAATTATCGGGGTATCACCAACCCTCCCCGGGAGATGAAGCGATATTCCACCAGTAGATGTACCCACAGCAATCATCCCGTTTTTATCCATTGCCACGACCCCGACTGTTTCATACAATGCTTTTAATTTGTATAATCTCGGAAAATAGTCGCTTTTCAATCTATTTTTTGCCCTGAGCCACATCCTTTCTTTTTCCTTTGTCTTCGGATTATGATATTTTATACCATTGAGCCGGGCAAATCTCAGTGCCCCATCTCCGCACAGCAATAAATGGTCTGTCTTCTCCATAATCAATCGTGCAACCTGTATTGGATATCTTACATTCTTTATCGCTGC
>JBDRWA010000088.1:0-9419 GCA_039802145.1 Caldifarciminota bacterium
TATCAAATTTCCTGATAGTATAAAATCAAGAATATTTTATGATATTATCAATCTTAAGAAGATAAAAAATGCTAATTTAGGCATTATCGGTGCCGGTGATGCGGCTTTTGATTATGCCCTCAGCCTTTGCCAGCGAAATAAAGTTTACCTTTTGAATCGTACCAGAATCCACAAATGTCTGCCGCTATTATTTCAAAAGGCAATGAAAAATAAAAATATTAAATATGTTAAGGAATTTGAACTCGTTACAATCCAATTAAAAAACAAAAAACTCGTTTTACATTCCAAAAATAAAGAATTAATTTCTGTTGATTATCTTGTGGTTGCAATCGGCCGAGAACCTAATCTTGATTTTTTAGACAAAAAGTTAGAAATCGAAATCCTTGAAAAAAATAAAAAATTGTATATGATTGGAGATGTGAAGAACGGATTATTTAGACAGACTGCAATTGCCGTTGGCGAAGGGATCAAAACTGCAATGGAAATATCAATGGGAGATAGTTAAGATGATATTTCCCCTAAAATGTAGTGGCAGAGTTTACTCTGCATCATTTTAAAAATAGAATGGTAAAAACTAAGGAGCGTTGGTAAATATATGAAAATAATCGGCAAGGCAGGAAGAGAAGATATCGCCATCGTGTATATTGCTGAAATGCGAAATGGTCTTTTAACTGAATTTGTTGAATCAGTCCAGCCCCCTATTCCCCGTGAAGAAAAATGGGTCTTGATTGTTTCAACGCTCTATGGATGTCCAGTAAAATGCAAAATCTGCGACGCATGTGGAACCTATAAAGGAAAATTGAACGCTGAAGATATTATCAAACAGATAGATTTTCTTGTGGCAAGACGTTATCCGGACCGCAAAATTCCGGTAAAGAAATTCAAGATTCAATTTGCCCGGATTGGAGAACCTGCCTTTAACAGCGCTGTTCTTGAAGTCCTTGAGGAATTACCCGGACTATATGAGGCACACGGGCTTATGGTCTGTATTTCTACGATCGCTCCAGTTGGAACCGAAAAATTTTTTGCAGAATTGCTCAAAATTAAACAAAAATATTACCAAAATAAATTCCAGTTACAATTTTCAATCCATACAACTGACGATAAATTGAGAGACTGGCTCATTCCAACAACTAAATGGAATTTTAAGCAAATTGCGGATTATGGTGAAGTATTTTATAAAAATGGTGATAGAAAGATTGCGTTAAATTTTGCCCTTGCTGAAAATATGCCAGTTGATGAAAATACTTTATTAAAATATTTCAATCCCGAAAAATTTGTGATAAAAATAACTCCTGTAAACCCTACCTTTGCCGCCTTTGAGAATAAAATAATTTCTTATATCAAGTCTGAAAACGAAAGATACGAAATAATAGAACGATTGAAATCTGCCGGATATGAAGTTATTTTAAGCATTGGCGAGCTTGAAGAAAATAAAATCGGCTCAAATTGCGGACAGTACATTAACCTTTATCTAAAATCCCAACCCTTATCTGAAGAAAGTTACACCTATCCAATATTGTCTCTTTGAAAATCCAGAATAAATATAACTTTTTGCGGTATTGACCCAAATGAGTAATTAAGTATAATAAATTAATGAAAGGTGATAAAATAGAACAAATTTTAAAGAAAATCAAAGAATTGACTGAAGGATATAAAGGTGAAGAAGGAACATTAAATAGACTTGATTGGCTAAAATCTTTAATAACTTCATACCAAAAATATCTGCCGGCACGTGTAATAGAAAAAATTAAAATTGACCCCGGTGCCGCGAGGATTGAGGGTGAACGAAGATATATTACTGTTCTATTCGCTGACCTCTCAGGATTCACTGCCCTCTCCGAAACAATGGATGCAGAAGAGATTGCCAATATCATAAATGACTTCTTTAACCGAATGGTAAAGATTGTTCATAAATATGGTGGAAGTGTTGATAAGTTTCTTGGCGATGCTTTGATGGTCATCTTTGGTGCACCAATTGCCCATCACGATGATCCGGAACGGGCGGTGCGTGCAGCATTAGAGATGCAACAAGAGATGGAAAAATTTAATGCCGAGAAAAAATTTGCCTCTCCCCTCTCAATGAGCATCGGCATCAATACCGGTCCAGCGGTTGCCTTAAATGTCGGTTCAGATGAAAGAATGGAATATACAGTCATCGGCGATACAGTAAATCTTGCGGCAAGATTGGAAAGTATATCAGGACCAAAAGAAATCATCATCAGTCAATTTACTTATGAGAAGATTGCAGAAATCGTTGATGCAGAAAAAAGACCTTCGGTAAAAGTTAAGGGGAAGAAAAAACCAGTTGTGAATTATCTCGTAAAAGGAATGCAGGAACATTGCCGTCTTCCAGAGATAACAAAGATAAAATTTGTCGGTAGAGAGGCAGAATTAAACGCTATAAGACAATCTCTTAATCAGACAAAGAACAATATTTTGACAGTAGTTGCGATATGCGGTGAACCGGGTACTGGAAAGACGCGGTTGGGAATTGAAGGCGAATTGC
Source organism: Caldifarciminota bacterium (assembly GCA_039802145.1). Lineage (GTDB taxonomy): Bacteria > Hydrothermota > Tepidihabitantia > SM23-42 > JAOAFX01 > JAOAFX01. Next base: position 2,510 of record JBDRWA010000088.1, read on the forward strand.
TTGCTAAAGAAAATAGATTCTCAACATTTGCAATCAGGTGTGTCCCATATGAAATGAACATCCCATATAATTCTTTTATTGAGTTCTTTAATAGTTATTTCCAGTTTAAAAAAGATGCTGCAAAAGAAGAAAGAAAACTCAGAATAAGTTTGAAATTAAAAAATCTTGGACTATCCATTGATAATACCCTACCCTATATTGGAACTATTTATGGAATAGAATTCCCGGAAATCCCAACCCTACCGCCTGACGAATTGAAACGCAGAATATTTCATGCGATAAAAGAAATATTAGAAAACGAGGCAAAAATAAATCCCCTTTTTGTTAGATTTGAAGACCTACAGTGGACTGACCCTACCAGTATTGAGATCCTGGATTATTTGTTAAAAGAATTAAAACATTCGCCGATGCTTTTTTTATTTGAATATCGTTCAGATTGGGCATTCCCTTGGCTGGGTCTTGAGAATTGTAAAAATATTTTCTTAAAGAACTTCACAAGAGAGGAGACCGCTAAGTTGATTAAATCCATTTTGGAAGAAGAAAAAATTGCCCAGGAGATAGAAAATTTAGTCTATGAAAAATCAATAGGCAATCCTTTGTTAGCAACCGAGATTTTAAAAATGTTAATGATAAAAAATGGAATAAGAAGAACAAAAGAGGGATATGTCCCAACAGAGCGATTCAAAAAGTTGGAAGTTGCAGAATCTGTCTCTTCGGTTATTTTAGACCAGATAGATAGAATGAGTGAAATGGACAGAAAAACACTCCAGTACGCCTCAGTTTTAGGCAGATCTTTTGGGTCTCCCATTCTTTCTAAAATTTTAAAAATTTCAGAAAGCAACTTAATTGAAGAACTTGAAAGATTAGAACACTTTGAAGGAATTTTGGTCTCAAATCCTGCAACCAATACCTATGAATTTATTTCACCCACGACATACGAGGTTGTTTATAACTCACTTTTGAAGACGAAAAGAAAATTACTACACACTGAGATTGGCAGAGAGTTAGAGCGAATCACCGAAGAAAAAATTTATGAAAATCTTGAAAAACTTGCCTATCATTTTGCTCGTTCAAATGATGAAAGAAAGGGTGTTTATTATCTGAAATCTGCTGCAGATAAATCTTATCGCCTATATGCCCTGAAAGAAACCTTAAATTTCTTTGAACAGGCACTTGATTTATTACATAAAAAAGAACTTTCACAAGAAGAGATTCAGGACAAGTTGGAGGTTTTAAGAAGGCAGGGCTGGATTCTGCGACTTATCGGTAATCTGCAAGATGCCTTGAGAAATCAAAAGCAATCGCTCAAATTGGCGCGTAAAATATCTTCATTAAAAGACGAGGCTGGTGCAAATCTAAATATCGGAATAATCTATCAGGAAATAGGAATTCCAAAAAAGGGATTAAACTACTGGACAAGGGCAAAAAGAATTGCAGAGAAAATTGGGGATAAATATATTCAGGTGTTGGCCGAAAATAATCTTGGAAATTTTTATTTACATATTGGTGATTTAAAGAAGGCATTTAATTATTTCAACAAAGTCGCAATTTTAAGTAATCAGATAAATGACAAAAGAGGAACTGGATTCGCCAACCTCAATCTTGGTGTAGTTATGGAAAGAAGAGGAGAATTTCAAAAGGCACTAAATTATTATGATTCTGCTTATCGTATTTTTGAAGAAATCGGTGAAAAAGAGAACTTAGCTCGCATATTGAATATGATTGGTATAGCAAATCTCTATACAGGGGATATTAAATCAGCGTTAGAGAAATTTACTGAAAGTGTTAAATTATCTTCAGAAATTGGCGATAAAATAACCGAAGCAAGGGCGTTAGGAAATATTGGTGAGGCATACGGTCGGTTATGGAAGTTAAATAAGGCTTATGAAAAATTTTCACAATCCCTTACGATTGCACAGGCAACAGGTGATCCATCACAAAATATGTATATGAATATTAATATTGGCGATGTGTATCTTTATCAGGGAGGTCTTAATCAGGCATTGGAATATCACAAAAAAGCAATACAAATTGCCGAGCATATTCACGACCCATTTAATGAAGCAATTGCACGGCGGTCTATAGGCTGGGATTACTACTATCTCTCAGATTATAAGAAGGCATTAGAAGAATTTGAAAAGAGTAAAACTATTTTTCAGAATATCGAGGATAGAAGAAATGCTGTAATTTCAATAACTAATTCAGCTATAGCAAGAATAAAAATAGGTGAGATTGAAGAATTAGAAGAAATACTAAAAAATATTGAAGTAAAGGCACGGGAAAAGAAAGATTTGGAAGTTCTTGCATATGTTCTTGATGCTGAAGCAGATATCTTTATAAATAAAAAAGATTATGAAACTGCACAAAAAGTTCTGAAGGAACTACTTAACTTTTCGCAACAGATTGCCAATAAGAGACTCTATATTTGGACTATGGTAAAATTAGAAGAAGTTCAGATAAAGAAAAATTCAATAGATGAAGCGAAAAAGGGGTTGGAAAAAGCTTTAGATCTGTCAAATGAACTCGGTGATAAAATTCTTGAGGCAAAAATTTTCTTAGCCAATGCCAGGATTTTAATGCAGAAGGCAGACTTCACAAATAGTTTGAATATCTTAACAAAAGCAATTGAACAGACAAGGCTATGCGGAACAAAAGAATTACTCGCTGAGGCAATGTCATTAACAGGCAAAGTATTTGAAAAAATTGGTAAGAAAAAAGAGGCAGAAGACTATCAGAAGGAATATAATAAAATCATAGAAGAAATAACAAAGGAGTTCAGCGAGGAAGAAAGACGGAGATATATTGAAAGATTCTTCGCCTACCCATAAAGTCGGGGTAAAAATGACAACGAAGGTACCGTCATTCTAAGCGAAATAACAGAGAATTTTGCTGATACATTAAAATTGAGAAAATGTATTAAAACCGTTTTTCGAAAACTAAATGAATAAAATTCTACGCGACTAAAGTCGGTACTCCAAAATAGGAGTAAGGAATTTATTGCCGTAAAAAACTTCCCGATTACGACTTACTTCAAATAAATTATCTCTTCAACCTCGCTTCTTACTGGTGTAGCAAACTTGCAGAAATATATTCCCTGTGGAACATTTCTGCCATTGTCATCCGTGCCATCCCATATAACCTGGTTAAATGGTTGAATAGTTAAATGGTTAAATTGTTTGACCAGACGGCCGGAAACATCATAAATCTTAAGGGATATATCCTGTGGCGGAACATCAACATCAGGTAGTAATATAAGGACATTATCCTTGAACGGATTGGGACAGGCGGTTAATTTCGGATTTCGGATTTCGGTTTTCGAATTTATTGTTGTTTCTTCAACCCCTATTATCTCACGGCTCGCAGGAACTTTGCCCGAAGTTAACCCATCGGAACCCCAGTAATAATATTGAGTTATATTTCTATAAGTACCGAGAGGATTTGAAATAGGGAATGCATTAATTATGCTATTTGTAGCTTCCTCAGTCATCAGGACAACAAGTTTAAAAGGATTGCCCGCAGTATAACCCATTGTATCATAACGAATATAACCCTCACTATACATATAATTGTTTATTACATTATCTTCAATCCAGAGAGTACCCCCAGAGTCAACAGGAACCCAAGAACCTCTGCCATCTTTGTTTGAAACCCATTTTCGGTAACGCCTTATATCTGAATTCTCAATAATTAAACAATAATCAGGCCGGAAACTATCAACGGCAGTTTTGAAGAAACCAGACCTGCCGGCTGTTCCGTTATAAGGCACGGTGCTGTCTGCTCCACCAGATTTTGTATCAACATAAATAAATAAATCACCTTCTATATTTAGATTACACCGAGCAAAACCGACCTCAAACCAAGGGGGTGAATAAGGATAGTCCCAGGTAACAAATAACGAATCATAGTCGTTACCAGTATCATTTTTCCTCCGTCTGTTCATATATTCGTATTTGTTAGAAAAATCTTTGACATAGTTTTGGCCAAAGGTAATTGTATGGGGTGTCACTGAATCTCCAGCAACGACTGCCCGTGGTTCAGCACCAAGTGCATTCCATAATCCTGATTCATCACTTACCTTCAGAGCAAAGATAAGTGTATCCATTGGAGGTAAACCATAAAGATTCTGGGTAATCAAGGTACCTACAGGCTGTGACGCAGTATTCCAATTTTGGTAATATGTTTCTGATGAGTCGTTGAATGCTGATTCTGAAGTCATTTTCTTCCGGGCAAATTTCAGTCTATAAGGACCTTCAGCGGATTCACTGGGTTTATCATCAGAAACTACTCTCCAAGTAATGGTAACCATTCCTTCAGATGAACCAGGATTTGCAGTCAATGTCGTTATCGGTTCGGGCTGGCAATTTAAACCTAAGTAGCCAAGGCATCGTCTATAGAATTCAGCATAAGTATTGGGATGGGTAGTGCTCTTTATGCCACTTAAAGGAAATGTAGAATAAATTTTGAAACTGTCCTGTACAGGTCTCCCTCCTTTCCAGTAATTACCCCAACCGACCGTTCTGCCTGTTGCCCACTTACCTGGGGCACCGCTACTCCGCAAAATCAATTCATAACCTGCTCTTGGGCTTATTGAATCAGGGTAGTTGTCCACCAAACTTTTGTACTGATATTTGAGAGTTTCATCAGCAAATGAAGTTCCCATGCAGCCATAAAGTGTGTCTATATTCCCATTCACATAATGAGCCCCATCTCCTAAGTAAGTTGCTCCGTATTTATTATATAAATTGGTAGCATAGTACATCGAACCAAAATCATTTCCTTCAACCATTGTTGGAAAACGTGAATTGATATAAGTAATAAGGGTTGTCTGCTCTTCCTGGGTTATTATACCAGCAGTGGCATAATCTGTTCTGAACCCGAGGTCGATAAATACTGCATCATAATCATTTATACCTTTATTCCTCGGTGGTAAAGTCTCAGCACAAACTACAAAATACTGATTGTTTGTGTTCAACTCACTCAATTGATCAAGTATTGCTGCTTCAAGATCAACAAACACTGAATCAGCTTCATCTATCGGGTCTTCATTCCAATTTGGTGTTGCAGGATTATCATAATTTTCGTCATCAAAATACCAACCCTTTCGACCACCGATTGTATCACCCTGGGTCAACTGAAATGAAGTCGGGGTGTATGGTATCATATTATCATTGGTTCTGAAGTACGCCCGACAGCAGATCTCAAAAAATGTATCAGGAAGAGGGTATTGTTCTAATTCTTCGCTCTGCCAAGCAACACAGCAGGTATCTGTGTTGCGGCATTCAACATCAGGATAGTATTGCCCGAGTGTATCATTATTAATGAACATTTTAGGTTTAAATGAATCAGCTAAATAAGCACGACCCACGATATCATAACCGCTCCTCGGATAAGGTCCCTCTTCCCATACTACAAAATAATCGCCGTTCGGGAAAACTGTAACCCGAGGAAATCTTGAAATATAGTTAGTGGCATCAATCTGAAGAATAGAACCAAAGACAATTGTTCCCGAACCCGGGCGCATCTGGAAGGTACGGGCGTAAATGTCAATATCAGTTGCACTGTACCAGTACTGCCATACTATCACACCAAAACCATATTGATTTACTGCCACCGCAGGGAAATCTTCGTTATAAGCACCTGGGTTACTTATCATCTGTCGATTCAGAATAATTGTGCCACCAACATCCAGATATTGAACATAAACAGACCTTTGTGTGCCATCTCTGCTCGAATCATCATAAACAACAACAAAACCTGAATCACAATAGGCAACACGGGAAACAGGTATATGATGTTTGAGAGAGTCTGATGTACGGGAAATACCATAATTGATGAACGATCCGCCGGCACTGAATCGGCGCCAGTGAATTCGTGGGAAATTTCCTGGATCATAATCGGTAAAAGTTACAACAAACTCGCCATTGTTTCGACAGGAAACAGAAGGAATCTTTTGTGAGCGATTACTACCGTAAACTCTGAATGGTGTACCAGTAAATATTCTTGCCCATATCTCAGTTGCCCTCGCCTGGTTTGGTCTATATGAGGAGTCCTCCCAAACAAATACGACACGCGAATCTGGATTTCCTTCTGCATCCACCATAATCTGTTGAAATTGACTGAATGTATCAATAGAAACCTGTGTGTTAGTTCCATACAGATTGCCATTCCAGTAGATACCCTGGCGATAGATGTCAAAGTCATTCCAGCGCGCATCCTGCCAGGCAATGAACGCAAGACCTGTGTTTGCACCTACTGATGGTCTAATCTGCTTTTGTTTTCCATAATCATTGTCCCATAAAAATATTGTATCTACATTTACCTGGCCAAATAGCAAAACCGGCGAAAAAAACATTGCTAAATAAGATAAACTTTGCATTTTATCCTCCATTTTCTTATATAAAATTGCTTTTCAAGGTAATAATTCTTTTGTCCTGCAAAAACGTAGAGCAATATTCGTGCCAATACTTGTAGAAGAACTGGTGAAAAATCTTTACTTCGAGTATTGGCCGAGTAACAGTAGTTACACTTTTGGATAATACACTCCCAAAAGATAACCCACCAGTTATAATCAAATCTGAGATCATCCGTCATTCACTTTACTTTAAATAATATGCCTAAATCTGAGATGTCAATAGCATAGTATATGTATCTCCGAGATTTATTCTCTTATCTTGCCTTTCATCGGTACGAAGCGAACAGGGATGAGTTCCTTTTTTTCTAATTTACCATTTATTTTTTTGTATAAAACAAGCATCTGAAATTCATCGCCTTCGGGCATAACAAGTCTACCATTTTCGGTGAGTTGTTCAATCAATGGTTCTGGAACCCTTGGTGCAGCACAGGTAATGATAATACCATCAAACGGCGCCTTTTCGGGCCAGCCTAAAAATCCGTCTCCACATTTTACATA
>JBDRWA010000089.1:0-8937 GCA_039802145.1 Caldifarciminota bacterium
CAAAGAGAAATTATAAGTGGTTACCCATATTTATATTTTTATTTCTGGCCATCCTGACGGTTACAACATCAAACTGTGCTAAAAAAGAAAAAAATGTTCTGGTTAGAGTGAATGGTTCTATGCTGACACTTGAAGAATTTCAGAAATATATACCTGAATCTGAGTACAAGAATCTACCTGAAGAAACTATAACCGAGATTTTAAATAACTGGGCGAACCAGGAAATACTCTATCTTGAGGCAAAGAAAAAAGGGATTGATAAAGAAGATTCGGTGAGATTACTAATTGAACAATACACAAAGAATCTAATGGCGATGGCATTGATTCGTCGTTCTTTTGGTAGCACAACTGTTAGTGAGATAGAAATTTTGAACTACTTTAATGCACACCAAGAAGAATTTATGTACGCGGTAAAACTTGCCCAGATTGTTCTTCCGAGTTATGAATCAGCTCTGCTTGCTTACAATGAAATAAAAGCAGGGGCAGATTTCATGAAACTCGCAAAGGAGAGGTCATTGACCCGAATGGAGAATCCAGAAAATCCCAGGATTGTTACGGAATATATACCTCGAGGTAAGATCGGGGACTTCTCAGTTGAGGAAATTATCTTTAGTCTTAAATTAAATGAAGTTTCGGAGCCCATTTCTTATGTTCAAGGCACTTATCTGATTGTAAAATTGTTAGACAAAAAGAAAATTTTAGCAAAAATAGAGTTAAATGATGATTTAAGAGGACAGATCTATAACTATCTTATCTCCAAAAAATATCAGGAATTCTTCCAGAAATTTTTAGATAGTCTAAAAACTGTTTATAAAGTGACCACTGATTTAGAACCAATTAAGAAATGAATATTGCCCTGATATTTATTTTATCAACTCTTGCTGATAGAATTGCGGCAGTGGTTAATGAGGAGACTATTCTGGAAAGCGAAATCCGTGAATATGTATCATTTGTATCTGCTGACCCGGTTATACAGAAAAATTTTTCCAGTTATGAAGAAATAAGAAATAATGTAATGAATGGTTTGGTTTCGAGAAAACTTTTACTGATACAGGCAGAGAAGGAATCAATATCGGTCTCCAGGGAAGAAGTTTTAAAACGTGTTCAGGAAAGACTTGAAATGATAAAGCAGAGGTTTCCTTCAGAGGCAGATTTTTATAAAGCACTTGAGTCTCAAGGCTTAACAGTTGATGAATTGAAAAGGAATTATGAGGATAGTATAAAAACAGAAATCTTGATGCAACAGATTGTCCAGAAAAAACTGGCAGCAAAAATTATAGTTTCTCCGATTGCAGTGAAGAAATTTTACGAAGAGAACAAAGACTCTATTGCGGTTCTTCCTGGAAGGGTCAAACTTGCGCATATTCTGCTTATTATAAGACCCGATGAGGATTCATTAAAAAAGGGATTTGAAAGGGCGGTTGAGATTTATCAATTATTAATGAACGGCGCTGATTTTGCGACCGTAGCACGGGAATTTTCCGATGATGAAAATTCAAAAAAGAACGGCGGAATGCTCGGAAGGATAAAAAAGGGTGAGACAATTGAAGAATTTGAGAAGGCAGTCTTCAATCTTAAACCGGGAGTAGTATCCCAGCCATTTCCAACCCGATTTGGTTATCACATTGTTGAGGTATTGAATAAAGGGAGTGATTGGGTTCTTGCGCGACAGATATTGATAAAGGTTCTTCCTACAAAATCTGATACATTAAGGATAGAGAAACTTGCCAATAAGATAAAGAACCTTGTCGAACGGGGTGCGGATTTTGATAGTCTTGCTAAAATTTATTCAACTGTTCCTGAGACAGATATTGGAGAATTTTTTATTAAACAATTCACACCACCATATGATGAAATTATACAAAATCTTGAAACCGGTGATGTTAGTGAACCAATATTAACACCTGATGGCTACCATCTACTTTATGCGCGGGAAAAAATTTCTGAAAAAATACTTACCTTTGATGAAATGAGAGAACAGATATATCAATACCTTTACTGGCAGGAGTTGCAAAAGTTATATAACAACTATATTGAGGAGATTAAATCCAGGACATTTGTAGAAATCTTTGATTGAATTTTCTGGTCCAATAGTCCAAATATCTATATAACTCTTCTTCTATCAATTTTTGATATTAATTAGTAAAAAATTCAAGAATTAAAGAAATCCATTAGGAAACTTCCGAAATTTCGTAAGTTTTTTGATCTTTATATTGCATCTTCCCCCTTGACAAATCACAAATAATATGTAAAATGGGGTGAAATGGGGAAAAATGGGAGATATTAGGTTCAGAGGATTTTTTAAGCATATAATTGATGAGCGAAAGAGACTCGCTATTCCAAGCCAGTTTAGGACGGTTTTGATTGCTGAATCTGAAGGAAAGGTGGTTATGACACCGGGTTACGATAACGAGATTGCTGTGTATGCTTTGAAAACCTGGCAGGAGTTTGAGAATAAAGAATTGTTATCGCTCTCAATGGATAAAATCCAAGCCCGAAGATACCGTCGTCATTTTACTTTCGGGATTAAAGAAGACCACCTTGATGCCCAGGGAAGAATTTTGATTCCTGATTTTCTATTGGAGTATTCAGGAATAAAAAAAGATGTAATAGTCGTTGGTGAAATTGATTATTTCAGTCTATGGTCCCCAGAAAATTATCAGAAGATCAAAGAACAAATAGATAAACATTATATAGAAGATGCAGAAACCATTGAAAAAATAAGGAGGTATAATGAAGGTACAAGTCGTTGAAGCAGTAAAAAACAAAAAGGTCTCATTCTTTCTCCCCAGCGGCGAAATCAATGAAGGGGAGTTTGAGACAATGGCAGAGAAATTAAAGGGTATGATTGAATCCGGAGAATTCAATGTGATTATCGACCTCTCCAGAGTTACCCATATCAATTATAAAATTGTTGGTGACCTCATTGAATTTCAGAAAAAATTTAAAGAGTATGGCGGTGACATTAAACTGGTGAATGTTTCGCCTTACTTATACAATATCCTCAGACTCTACGGATTCTATCCATTTGAGATATATCCCTCTCGTCGTGCTGCATTAAAAAGTTTTCAGTAATTTTGATGTGGATAATTTTCATAAGCCGGTACTTGTTGACGAAGTTATTTCTTGGATGAACTTAAAAGAAGATGGAATTTACTGTGATTGTACAGTTGGGGGTGGTGGTCATCTCATTATGATGCTTGAAAAGACAAGAAATGCAAGTTTTATTGGAATTGATTGGGACCCCGAGGCGCTTAATTTTGTTCGTCAGAAATTGCATAAATTTAAAGAGCGGGTAATTCTATATGAAGGTAATTTTGCTAATTTAGATTCAATTGTTAGGGAACTGAACATTAAGGGATTCAATGGAGTTCTTTTTGATCTCGGGGCTTCACTCCATCAACTTAAGACCCCAGGACGTGGCTTCAGTTTCAATCATAACGGCAGATTATTAATGCAGATGTCACCGGCAACTGTCCCACTTTACAAAAAAATTCGTTCTGCGGATGTAGAAATAATCTATGAAGTTTTAAAAAAATACGGTGATGTTCCATATGCGCATTCCCTTGCCCGAATTATTTTTGATAATCGACACAATCTTAATACAACAATGGATTTACGCAAAACTGTAGAAAGCGAATTTCCATCAAGATTTTTGAAAAAGAATCTCCATCGCGTCTTTCAGGCATTTAGGATATGGACGAATGATGAACTCAATAATTTGAGGTGCGGGCTTGTAAAGGCGATAGAACTTCTCTATCCCGCTGGTCGGCTGATTGTTATTTCATATCATTCTGGCGAGGACCGCATTGTAAAAAACACACTGAAATATTTTGAGACAATAGGAAAGGTAATGCGATTAAATAAAAAGGTAATAAGGCCTAAAACCAGTGAAGTCGAACAAAATCCGTCAGCACGAAGTGCCAGAATGAGAGTGGGTGAGAAATGCGTTTCTTGTTAATAATTCTTCTTGTTGTATTATATTTATTCAGCCTTGTTTATATTGAGAGTGAACTGGTCAAATTCAATATCAGAAAAGAAAATTTGAAAAATCAAATTCAGGAAGTAAAAAACGAGCAGGCAAACTTGAGAGCGAAGCTCACCCATTTATCAAATCTTGCCCGTGTTGAAGCCGAGGCCCAGAAACGAGATTTTATGTTTCCTGCCAAAGATGACATTCTTGGTGTAGTAAAATGAGAAAAATTAAAGTCTTCAATACATTGCTATTTACGGTTTCATTTATATTCTTCGCATATATTTTTTACATTCAGTGTGTAAAATTTAAATACTACAGTGAGATTTCCAGACGCGAGCATCAAAAAAAGATGGTTATCTGTGGTACGAGGGGGAATATTTATGACCGCAACAGTCTCCCTCTTGCAATGTCAGAACCTTGTTTTTCTATTTTTTGCACCCCTATATATTCACCTGATAGGAATAAACTTGCACGCGGTATTGCAGAAATTTCAGAAATGCCCTTAGGAGAGATAAAAAAATTGATTGATAAAAACAAATTTTTCTGGGTTGAAAGAAAGGTAGGTGTAAAAAAACGGGATGATTATTTAAAACTCAATGACCCGAGTATAGGTTATACCTATGATCTAAATAGGATCTATAATATGCCTGATATATTTGGCAGTTTGATAGGCAAATGTAGCATTGACAATCATGGGATAGAAGGTTTAGAATTTCTGTTTGATAATATACTCACCGGGAAGAGTGGTTTTATTGTCTATCAGAAAGAGCCTGATGGAGATATATTTCCATATTATAGATATCCTGAGAAAGAACCGATACCAGGGCAGGATATATATTTGACAGTTGATTTACAACTTCAAACAATACTTCATTCAAATCTCATTGAGTGCATTCAAAAAGAGGATGCTCGGGGTGGGGCAGGTTTGGTCGTTAATCCCAAAACTGGGGAAATTCTTGCAATGGTTAATATATATTCTGATGGTCGGCAGCGTAATCTAATTATTTGTGATGAATTTGAGCCTGGCTCATCATTCAAACTTATGGGTCTTATATATGCTTTACAGAATGGTATAAGGGAAAGTGACAAATTTGATACTCATAACGGGAAGATAAAAATTGATGGACATACCATAGAAGATTTCAAAAACTATGGTGTGTTGACCTTCCAGCAGGCAATTGCTCATTCAAGTAATGTAGTAATGGCTGAACTTTCACAAAACTTCGACCGAGAAAATTTTTTACTATTTATCAAAGACTTCGGGTTTACACAGTTAACCGGAATAGAATTACCTGGAGAAACACGCGGTAGATTGATGAAAGAAGGGATGCTTAATAATATTGAATTTGCTACACTACTTTTTGGTCAGGGAATAACCTGCAATCTTCTCCAATTAACTTTTGCATATCAAGCGGTTGCCAATAGTGGAGTTTTAAATAAACCTTATATTGTGCAAAAGATAATGAATAAAAATCATATTACATACCAGGCAAAACCATTAAAGGTCCGTCGGGTTGTGGATGAAGAGACAGCGCGTAGGGTTACACGAATTTTATGCAGTGTCATTGAAGAAGGCACTGCCCTTGAAGCAAAGATTGAAGGCATTAGAATTGCAGGGAAGACCGGAACCGCACAGAAGGTAGTGGATGGGAAATATTCAAATTCTTTGGTCATTACCACATTTATTGGCTATTTTCCTGCCGAAGAACCTGAATATCTTATCGCCCTGCTCGTGGATGAACCCAAAAAAGGCAAGTGGGCGAGTAATGTAATTGTGCCTTATTTTAAAAAAATTGCCCAGAGTATCTGCCGGGTAACAAATTTACAGTATGCGATTAAGTGAACTTGTAATGGGTATGAATTGTCGGATTTATAATTTTAAAGATGTTCCTGTTGAAGCACTTGAATACGACTCAAGAAAAATAAAAAAAGGTGCTCTATTTATAGCAATAAAAGGTGATAAATATGACGGTCATAAATTTATAAAACAAGCGGAAGGACTTGGCGCAGTGGCAATTGCTACGCAGGAACATGTTGATAGTGTACTTCCTCAAATTGTCTTTGATAATACAAGGGAAGCAATGGGTAAACTTGCGAAAAATTTCTATGGCGATATTTCAAACTTAAGAATTATTGGTGTAACTGGAACCAATGGCAAAACTACAACAACTTTTTTAATACATTCTATACTACAAAAGGCGGGGCATAATCCGGGTTTGATTGGAACTATTTACTATCTTGGAAAGGAAAAGCGAAAGGCCGGTAGAACAACACCTGAAAGTCTTGATATATTTAAATTAATTAATGATTTCCATAAAGATAATGCAAAGAGTGTGGTGATGGAAGTATCATCCCATGCATTGGTGCTTAAAAGGGTTGAGGAGTTAAGATTTCAAATTGCAATTTTTACTAATCTTTCCCAAGACCATCTGGATTTTCATAAGACAATAGATGAATATAAGAAAGCAAAATTACATATTTTTGACCTTTTAAAAGAGGATGGAATTGCGATCTACAACTATGATGACCCGATTAAAGAGGATATAAGCAAGTTAAAAATTAAGAATGTCTTAAACTTTGGTTTTAATAAAGAAGCAATGATACAGGGTAAGATAATTGAAGATTCTCTTTCGGGTTTAAAAATCAATGTTTCATATCAAGAAAATACTTTAGAAATAAATTCAAAGTTGATTGGAATATTCAATGGTTATAATATTCTTGCAAGTGTTGCTGCCGGTGTAGCATCTCGTATAAGCTTTGATACAATTAAAAATGGCATTGAATCAGTAGGAAGTATTCGTGGCAGATTAGAAAGAGTCTATGAGAATATTTTTGTTGATTTTGCGCATACTCCAGCTGCTATCGGAAATTTGTTAAAGTCCTTGCAAAAATATAAATGTGGCAGATTAATTATAGTTTTTGGGTGTGGGGGAGACAGGGATAAGGCGAAACGTCCACAAATGGGCAGAATTGCGTGTGCAAATGCGGATTTTGTGATTCTTACTTCTGATAATCCGCGGACCGAGAATTCAGATGACATTATTAAGGATATTGTTGCAGGGATAAAAACCGATAATTTCATCGTAATTCCTGACCGAAAGGAAGCAATTGAATATGGTATAAAAATAAAACAGACCGAGGACATACTGGTCATTGCTGGTAAAGGGCATGAAGAATACCAGATTATAGGAGATACTTCTATTCCCTTTGATGATGCTCAAGTTGTAAGGGAAATTATTGGAAAAAAAGACTATGCATATTGAGATGATGTTGAGCAAGGCAATTAGAATTATGCACGGAAAGGCTGATAATATAAAAAATGAATTAGTGAGGGGGATCAGTATTGATTCACGAACACTGAAACCCGGTGAGTTATTTTTTGCCCTTAAGGGCGAAAATACCGATGGGCATAAGTTTGCAGCTGAAGCAATAAAAAAAGGAGCAGTTGGCGTTGTGGTTCGGAATAAGACTGGCATTATTGATGAAATACTCGTGGATGATACTCTTTTTGCATTGGGTGAGCTTGCTCGTTATTATCGGACTAATTTCAAGCCATTAATAATCGCCATTACCGGCACAAATGGCAAAACAACTGTAAAAAATTTGATTGCCGGTATCCTGTCTACAAAATTTAATGTGTTGTGGACAAAGAAAAGTTATAATTCACTTATCGGTTTACCCCTTATGATTTTTGAAATTACCGGGGATGAGGACTATATAGTACTTGAAATGGGAACAAGCAACCCTGGTGAAATAAAGAGGCTATGTGATATTGCCAAGCCGTTCATTGGAATTATCACCAATATTGGACCTGGACATCTTAAAGGACTCAATTCAATTGAAGGTGTCAAGAAGGAAAAACTATCATTGATTGAATCTTTACCGAATGAAGGTATGGGTTTTGTGGGAACTAATGTTGATGGTATAGCAAAAAAGAACATCATAAGATTTTCATTCAATGAAGTTCAGAATGTAGATATTAGTGAATTCGGTTCAGGATTCCTTTACAAGGGCGTTGAATTTTTCACTCCCCTTTTAGGTTTGAATAACGTGTATAATTGTTTTATTGCCCTTACCGTTACAGAAAAATTAGGAATTGATGTAGAAACTCAAAAAAAGGTGCTGAAGAGCGTAAAACCAGAGCCGGGGAGACTGGAGCCAATAAGACTAGATAAATTACTCATAATCAATGATAGTTATAATGCGAATCCAGTTTCTATGAAGTCGGCCATAGATTTTGTTAGTCAAATAAATCGGAGAAAAATCTTTATACTGGGTGATATGTTGGAATTGGGAGACGAATCAGAAAGATACCATCGTGAAATAGGTATTTATGCAAGGGAGCACAGTGACCATCTTCTTACTTTTGGAGCTTATGCAGAAATATATGGGGGTATACATTTTGAAGACCGAGATAAACTTGTTAGTCATTTGTTCAAAATTTTGAAAGGCGAAGAGGTAATCCTTGTTAAGGCATCAAGGGCAATGAAATTTGAAGAGATTGTTAAAAAGATATTAAGGAGATATTAATGTTATATCTGCTATTATATCCACTAAAAGAAATTTTTGGTCCGTTAAGATTGTTCGGTTATATCACATTCCGTGCAGCCTACGCAGCGGTTCTGGCAATATTAATTGTGCTCTTAATTGGCAATCGTTTTACAGCCTTTTTGAAGAGGAAATCTATCACCCAGAAAATAAGAGAAGAAGTTCCCAAACACCACAAAACAAAAGAAGGAACTCCTTCAATGGGAGGGGTGCTTATCCTTGTTGCTCTTCTGGTGACGACCTTGCTCTTTGCGGATTTGACCAATTCCAACATAATCATTTTAATAATTTCCACTATATGGTTTGGTGCCCTCGGTTTTGTTGACGATTATATAAAAATTTTTAAAAATAAACCAAGAGGACTATCAATAAAGATGAAACTATTTTTCCAAATTATCTTCGGTTTAGCACTC
>JBDRWA010000090.1:0-8711 GCA_039802145.1 Caldifarciminota bacterium
CCTGTTGCTGTAGTCTTTCAATCTCATCTTCAACACCACTTAATTTTTTTAATTCTTCAATCTTCTTCTCTAATTCAATGACCGGTTTCTCAAAATCAAGATATATTCCGCCATTCATATTAAATTAAAATGGAAAACCAATACCTATAATATTTACCATACCAAGGTTATAGGGATACAACGAGGCACCGTATTTAATCGCCAATCCGTGATGATGGATAGCAAGGTAAAAACCGGGATACAATTGGTCGCGATAATTCACTGACACTCCGATTTCAAAATTCTTTGTTAACATCATTTCTCCTGCTAATGAGGATTCAAACGAAGAAGAATTTATCCGATAATGCAAATCCACACTGATAATGTATTTTTTAATCATGCGATAATATCCGAAACTAAATTTTGTAGGGAGATTTACCGACTCATTGGCAATTGTAATGGTACCACCTATATTCGTTGCACCCACACTCAGACCACTAAATTGATTGATATAAGCAAGTGAAAAATCAAATCCTAAGGTTGCATCTGAATAAATATAAAGGTTTTCATAAACATACTTCGCCTTAATCCCGATTCTGCCATTTGAAGTAATACTCTTTGCTAAACTTACTCCAAAATAAAAATCACTGCCGGTGTAAAACCCTGCCGAATCTTCAGTTGGATAATCAGGCCGAGCCTCAATTTCGCCATAGTCAAAGTTCATTATGCTGATACCTAAATCAAAATACCTGAATTTCCTGCTCAGTCCAAGATTTATATTCTTCATTGAGGCATAAGTATGGGTATAGTAAATGTTCAATCTATAATTATTGTCAGCACCAAACATTGCGGGATTATAAAATATCGCTTCATCTCCAATTGACCGTGAATAATAAGTAATCACTCCTTTTACTGATGCGGGCATTAAAAGTCCACTAATACCAGCGGAAGAGATTATCAAGAGTATTAAATTCATCTATTCCTCAATTATTTCAACATTTGCCCGTGGTAATTTCACTCTTTTATTATTTGCCAGTTCAACTTCAAGCACACGTACCTTTGATTCAGTCTCAATATTCTCAAGGGCAACGGGCAGATTGACTACTTTTCCAATCATTCCAAAATATGGCTCTCTTATAATTCTGACTGCCATTCCTATTTCCAGTCCTGAGCCGGTTGAAATATGGGATATCTTTTTGTCGGGTGCTTTACTAAGGGGTACTATTACCTCAGGACGCATCACGCCCGCCCGAATCTGTGTGGCTCCATTTATGGATGCCTTTTTACCAACAAGGGATTTCAACAAACCATGCGTCCTATCCGCCATATTCAACTTACCAAACCCTTCAGTTACTATTATCGTCAACCCTACATTCTCTGAACCGGTTATAGCCACTCCAATATCATAACCCATAAATTTCTTTAAATCCTGGTCCTCAATACCACCCACGATAATACCCTTTGCACCAACATTGCGCGCCTTAATCAGAGTTTCATAAGTCGCCAGAGAACCACCGATTATCACCTTGTCTTTGAATGATTCGTTTATATCCTTTTCAGTGAGAACCTTTTCAGGACCATCCACCGCTATCGCAAGTTCACCAATCGTTTCACCTCCTATACCAAATATACCCTGAATAAAACTTCCTTCAGTCTTTATCAAAACACCTTCGTTTGGAAAAACATTACTGACCTCTCCATCAATATAGGCAATTACCTGGACAGGAATTGGCGGTTCTCTTAAAATCACCTGCCCTGTAATCTTTGAAATACTTTCCACCTTCCCGGTAATTGGACTCTTAACGGTTGATTTAAATAGTCCAAAAAATCCCTTGCTCTGCGCAATTACTTCATCCTTCTGGACCTCATCACCGGGTTTTTTAAGCATCGCCTCTTCAATCTCTTCCGGTAAAATTCCCAAAAGCCCTGCAACATTGACCGTCTGAACACTTCCAGGCAGAGAAGTCTTTGCCACAATCTCCTCAGCCTGAACTTTATCCCCTTCTTTGACAAGCACCTCACCTGGTAATGGTAAGCGCCTCTGCTTCTCAATAACCGTATATGCAAGAACCTTTAAACCCGGAGTATAAGCATGCGCCAATAAAACCCCCTTTGAAATATAATTATATCTATTTTTTCAATTACGTCAAGAACTTATCATTTTTCTTGCAATTTCCATATTTATTAAATCCTCTTTTGGTCCGGTTCTTGGAGTTTCCATTATAAATGGAAGTTGTCTCATTAAGGGATGATTAATTATGACTTCCATACCCCTGCCAATCTCCCCTTTTCCAATATGCCAATGCCGGTCTTTCTTTGAACCAATCTTTGCCAGAGAATCATTAAAATGAACAAGATGAACTCGTTCAATCCCTATTGTTTTTTCTAATATATCAATGGTTTCATTAACTCCTTTTTTAGTTCTTAATTCATACCCCGCTGCAAATGCATGTGCTGTGTCAAAAACAACTCCAATACGGTCTGAACTAACACCAGAGATTATATCATGTAAATGTTTAAAATCATATCCGAATTCATTTCCACTACCCGCCGTATTCTCTATAAGGAGAATGACACCATTATTAACTTCAGCTAATGCCTGAACAATACCTTCAATCATTCTCTTTATACCCATTTTGATGTCAGAATTTGAACCGCTATGGACGATTAAATATTGAGCACCAAGTTTATCAGCCCTTTTTAAATCTTCAACTAATGAAAGAACTGATTTTTTAAAAATTTCATCACTGGATGAACCGAGATTATTCAAATAAGGAAGATGTACGAAGAGCGGCGAGATTTTGCCCTCTTCCATTTGTTTTTTAAATAATGCACAATCTTCCTCATCAATTTCTTTATATTGCCAGCTTCTTGGGTTACGTGAAAACAACTGCGCTGTATCACAATTTGTCTGTAAGGCGCGTTTGTATACATTTTTGAAACCCCCTGCAATAGAAATGTGAAAACCGAGTTTCATCAAAAGTCTATTTTTTACAACTGAGGCAGATGGGCTTGTTTCGCTTAAGTACCATACCCTTGCCGCATTGTGGGCATTTTTGTTCTACGGGCGGATAAAAGGAACTGAACCCACAATCTTTACATTTATATACCCTGCCTTTTTTACCTGTAAAAATAAGAATTGTACCATTACATATAGGGCAAGGTATATCGTGTGTCAAATTTTCCGTGTATTTACATTCAGGGTATCCACTACAGGCAAGAAATTCACCAAATTTGCCTTTTTTAATAACCAGTACTCTGTTACATTTAGGGCAGGTTTTATTCGTTGTTTGATTTTCAAAATTTTCTGAATACTTGCATTCCGGGAATCCTGAACAGGCAAGAAACTTACCGTATCTCCCCCATCTTACCACCATAGGTCTTCCGCACTGAGGACATTGTTTGGCAACTTCTTGCTGGATATTTTTCTTTATACTCTCTACATCTGCATTGGCCTGGTTTACGATAGCCTCAAATGGCTCATAAAATTCTCGCACTACATCCTGCCATTTTTTCTTACCAACCTCAACGAGGTCTAATTCTTCCTCCATTCGTGCAGTAAATGGAATTTCAAAAATAGTGCTGAATCTCGGAATAATTATATTATAAACCTCTTTTCCCAAATCTGTTGGAATTAATTTTCCGTTATTTTTTGCCACATATCTACGGTCAAATAATGTTTGGATTATATGAGCATAAGTGGAAGGCCTACCAATGCCATTCTCTTCTAATTTTTTAATCAAGGTGGCTTCAGTGAATCTCGGAAGTGGTTCAGTCTGTTTCTCTTCAATATTTATATTTTTTAAAATTACAGTATCACCAACCTTAACCTTGGGAACGAATCCCTTCTGTGTCGTTTCACCAGTTAACAATTGATAACCAAGAAATAACGGCTTTATTTCCTCAGCCTTAAATTCAAGATTCATATATTCAATAAATAATTCTTTCAATTCATAACGTGCATTTGCCATTTGTGATGCAACAAATCTGTCAAAAATTAATTTATATATCTTATGCTGTTCAGGGGTCAAATAATCAATTATTGATTCGGGTTCAATGTTAACCTTCGTAGGCCTTATTGCTTCATGACCCGATTGAGCACTTTTTTTGTCTCTGAATTTTCTCGGTTCTCGGGGCAGATATTCACTGCCAAACTTTCCGTCAATATATTCCCTTACTGCTTCAATTGCCTGTTCATTTACACGCGTTGAATCTGTCCTCATATATGTGATTAAACCAATTGTGCCCTGAGGCAGGCGCACTCCTTCATACAAGCTCTGGGCAATCTCCATTGTTTTCTTAGGAGTTATATTAAATTGACGCGATGCCTCTTGCTGTAATGTTGATGTAATAAATGGTGGAGGCGGAACTCTTTCTGGAGTTGTAATCTTATACCCGGTAACATTGAATTTTATTTCTGGTTTTAAAAGTTTTTGTATATTGTTGAGTTCTTCCTTAGAGAGTATCTTTCTCTGGACACCATCAATTTTAAGCAAAAAGGCACTAAATGTTTCTTTTAGGATAGTTTCAAAGATGCCTGAAATGTTCCAGTAAAGAGTGGGTTGAAATGACTCTATCTCTTTTTCACGTTCACATATCAACCTAAGAGCAACACTCTGAACCCTGCCTGCCGAGAGCCCTGATTTCAGTACCTTCCACAAGAATGGACTTGTAAAATACCCAACAATGCGATCAAGAACTCTGCGTGCCTTATGGGCATCAACCAAATTCTGGTCTATTGAAACAGGATTCTGAAGCGCCTTTTTTACATATTCTGGCGTGATTTCATGAAACAATGCCCGTTTAATGACCGGTGCACTTGAATTCAATTCCTCAGCGATATGTTGGGCAATTGCTTCACCTTCACGGTCAGGGTCTGACGCTATGTAAATTTTCGCCGAATTTTTACAAACATTCTTGATTTCGTTAATTATTTTTGCCTTTCCCTTTATTTTTATATATTTTGGTTCAAAGTTATTCTTAATCTCTACACCCAGTTCTGATTTTGGAAGGTCTTTGATATGCCCCTTTGATGAAACAATCGCATATTCTCTACCAAGGAATGATTTTATTGTCCTGGCTTTTGTTGGTGATTCAACGATAATGACCTTTTTACCTTTGTTCACATTTGATTATACTTAATTATCCCATTATGTCAAGAAGGGAAAAATGCCCCTCGACATTTTTTTATTCAAAATTAAAATATATATGGAGTATAAAATGAAAAAAGGATTTCGCTGTAATTTGAAGTGCTGGATTTTCTTGATTATTCTATTTAATCTTATAAAAGCCCAAGGATTTGACACATTATGGACAAAGACTTATGGCGGTACCCTTAGTGATGTGGGCTTTTCCATTGCCAAGACCTTTGACAATAAATTTGTCCTCACCGGTTACACCAATTCATTCGGTGTGCACGGACCTGATTATTACATCCTCAAGATAGATGAAAATGGTGAAATTCTCTGGCCAAGGACATACGGTGGAATCTATCGTGATGAAGCATATTCAATTGCAGCCACTTCCGATAGTGGCGCTATTGTTTGTGGCTGGAGTTCATCCTTTGTCTCGGGTCGTAATATCTGGATTGTCAAACTTGATTCATTAGGTGATACACTCTGGACAAAGTTACACAGAGGACAGGGTTATTCATTTGGCAGGTGCATCCGTGAACTTTATGATGGGAATTATATGGTATGCGGTTATCGTGAGACTACACCCTTACTTTTAAAACTCAATACAAACGGTGATACAATATGGGCAAAACATTATGGCTGGGGACAATTCTTTTCTTTTTTACAAACTCAAGACAGCGGATTTATTGCTGTTGGTATACGAGACATTTCTAAATTATTGATTCAAAGGGTAAATAAATATGGGGATTCTTTATGGGCAAAGACCTATAGGGCGGAAACAGCCAGTTGTGCCTATCATATAGCATCGACTTCTGATAATGGTTATATCGTTAGTGGTTATACATGGACAGGATATGACTACAATGGCTACATTCTAAGATTGAATTCTTATGGCGATACACTATGGACAAAGGTTTATGGTGGCACAGGCAATGAAATCATTTATTCAGTCATTGAATCTGAAGACCAATGTTTTCTTGCTACCGGTTATACAAGTTCTTACGGGGCTGGTGCTGAAGATATCTGGCTTTTAAAATTGAATGCGCAAGGCGATACCTTATGGACAAAGACTATCGGTGACACCGGTGCTGAGTGTGCCCATTCAATATTGAAAGCCAGTGATAATAGTTATCTTATCCTGGGTTATACAACATCATGGGGTGCCGGCTGGGCGGATTTCTATTTATTGAAACTTGAATCACAGACCGGGGTCGTTTATGATTTATCAAAACCATCTTTTAGGAGAGAATCCAAAACCATTATTCTAAATGGTCCAATTCCCCAAAAACTTTTGAAGGATTACAGGATATTTGATTGTGTGGGAAGGAAGGTTACAAAAATCAATTCCGGTATTTATTTTCTTATTGGCAAAGATAATAGAGTTCGTAAAAAATTGATCAGACTGGAATGAATTGCCCTTGATTCAACCGGTCTCCTATTCTATCCGCACTATCTTCTTGATGATTGATTTATTTTTTAATTCGATTCTTAATAGATAAACACCCTTAGGCAAATTAGCAACTGGGTAGAAGATTTCGTATGGGGAAATCCTGCTATCCTTCACAATACTGCCGTAGACACTATATATTGTGACTCTCAATGGTTGTGTGGATTTAAAAATTAATGCCTGATTGCCCGACCAGATTGATGGAATATCAATACCTTCAGAAATTGCTTTTGCATCAGCCTCTTCTCTTAAAGCCTGAAATTCCTGAAGCAATGCCTTGCTGAAATAAAGATCATTATCATGGGGATTCCTGCCGTCAGACCATATTGTGTAAATATAAAGGCTGTCGCTGCGTAGAATGTGGTATTCACCGATAAAATCAGCATGGCTGCGCGCTTCGGTATCAGAGATGCGTGTGCTCGGAAGGAATGTCGCTCCACCATCGGATGAGTACCTATGCCACACTGAGAAATAACTATTTTGACTCGTGGGCCAGTCCGGAGTATGATAATAAAAGATATGTAAACCACCGTAACGGTCAAAATGCGCATACCCTTTGCATTGACCGCCAGTGGTAATGTCATTGACTACAAATCGTGGACTCCAGGACGTGCCCCCATTTGTGGAACGCATACCCATTATATCCCAGTTACCGTTTCTGCTGTCCACCCAGGTCAAAAAGACGATATTCCCCCTTGCAGTAATTGAATTTATTGGAGCACGGTCACCATAACCAGTCTCATAATACGAATCAGAAAGATAGAGTTCGGATGACCAAGTCTGACCATGATCTGTTGATTTGCGGTAGTAAACATTTCCACTTGGCCAACTTGTTACAAGGGCAAGATGAAGATTTTCATTGTCATCCATACAAAGCGCTGCAATACCGGTCCGTGTCCAGATACGAGAAGAAGTAAATGTATTACCATAATCAGTTGATTTTGCAAGCCATATTCCTGTGGTTCCTGAGACCTGCTGCCATACTATGTAGATTTCGTTTCTATTAACAACCATCCAAGGTTTATCAACACCACTTGAGGGTGTGACCCTTGTAGTGTCAACCCAAGTTAACCCGCCATTTTTGGAGAGATAGTGTCTGATATAAGTTGTTGAATACTGGATTATCATATGGACATAGCCCGAATCATCAACACCAAGGACAGGGTCGGTATGCCAGATAATACCAGTGGAATTATCAGTAAATGGAATCTGGGTGAATGACTGACCTGCGTTAAAGGAATAGGCGTATGGTGCAATAGGGACGCTCCCTCTCTCTGCAGTATTACATATTGAAAATATTGAATCACCCCATACATCAAAACAGGATTCACCTTGATTCAATGTATCCCAGGGAACATCAGTGCTCACAAGAACATTAGGACTCCAAGGTGGGTCGGCAAAAAGTAGTATAGAGGAAAGCCAAAATAGAATACCGAATATGAGGCGTGCCATTATTCCTCCTTTATAGTATTGGGTTTGATTATGGAGATATAATCAATCTTAGTATCAAAATTCCCAGGTGTGAAATTATCAATGAAGAAATAAAGTGTTGGAGTTTTATCTGGAGTGAGTGCGAATGGAAAATTACTGCTATAAAATGGCCTTGCCTGTTTTAGCGGAATTCTAATCTTCTGCCAATCGGTGTCTGTATAAACGATTATTTCTTGCCCCCAGTAAATCGGCGAGCCCTTTTTTTTATAAAGATATTTTAGTCTTGTTTCTACTCCGGTTACTTTTATGCGCATCTCTATGAGATCATCTTCGGTAAGTTGTATACTATCATCAAGATAGAACCAGGCGCATGAAAATCCTTCAGCACCGGGGTTGCCTCTCAACTGCAGATTTCCTTCTTCCATTCGGATATCGACTGTGTATTCGTAGAGTTGCTGCACAGAAAGATTATCGTTGACGAAATCTTCATGCCATAGAACTACATTAAATAGAAGGTTCAAAAATATCATAACGACCTCCTAAATAATATTATATAAAAAAAAGATTAGATGTCAACAGTTCGATTTCTTAAATTTACAGTTGTATTGTTTGCTAAGCAAATAACGGGAAACTTTTTCCAATCAAATTCATGTTATAGCCTGTTGAGTACAACACCATAGCCAAGTCTTCTTAGTATGATGCAAATAGCAATAATAGCT
>JBDRWA010000091.1:0-8692 GCA_039802145.1 Caldifarciminota bacterium
ATGTCAATGTGATTGCGAATAACATAACGGATACGATGTATACATTTACGAATCATGCGGTGGGTGAGTATTATTATTATGTTCGTGGTTATAATACTGCCTGGGGATGGGGTGAGTATTCCTGTCTGGCTAAGGCGAATGTTGGAGTGGGGATTAGTGAGGATGAGCAGATTTCTTCACCGACTTCAATAGCGTTTAATGTTAATCCTAATCCATTCCAGAATCACTGCGTTATTAAATTTCAAATCCCAAGCACCAAATCCCAAACAAATTCCAAATCCCAAAATCCAAACGGGAATGTAGGGCAAGGCTTCAGCCTTGCGATATACGATGTAACCGGTAGAATGGTTAAAGATTTTTCTCGGTTAACGGTAAACGGTGAACGGTCAACGGTGGTGTGGAATGGTTCTGATGATTTGGGTCGCCGTGTTCCTACGGGTGTTTATTTTGTGCGTTTAGAGGCGGGTGATTATAAGCAGGTAGAGAAAGCGATTTTGTTGCGTTGATGTTTATCTGTTTGCATTTGTGTTTTTATATCGGTTTGAATCTGCGTGTTGCGTGAGCAACCGAGAAGGCGGTGTTGTTGAGATGATGGAAGTTTGGTGAGGAAGTGGGTTAGGAAGTTGGATGTAGGAAGTTTGGGATTAAAGGACTATCTTTTTACTTTGCACTTCCATACTCACTTTCTCTGATATTCCTTTATCTCTCCTGATATCCTTTGCTTGTAGGATAGAGATTAGGGCTGTTGCTGGAGTAGTGACTTTAGTCCCGTGTTTCAAATTTCCCTTAATTCCCCCTTTTCTAAAGGGGGAAATAGGGGGATTAGGCTAATAGACGAAACCATTTGACGATACGGGCGGCGAAACCTTAAAACAAAGGATGATTAAATTCCAATTGTACTTTTATTGACATCACCTATTTTTTTGTTATAATCTAACTTTGAAAGGAGTAAAATGATAATTAATCTGATATTGTTTGCATTTTCTTTTCAGGCTATTCAAGTTTATGAATATCAACTTGATAATGGACTCAAAATATTAGTATACGAAGACCATTTTGCACCGGTCGTTGCAACTCAAATTCATTATAAGGTAGGTTCATATAATGAATTTCTTGGATGCACCGGTATTTCCCATTTATTAGAACATATGGCATTCAGGGGTACAAAAAATTATGGTCCTAAAGAATATGACCGCATTATTGATGAAGCAGGTGGTGAAGAAAATGCCTTTACCTCAACCCATCAAACCGTCTACTGGGCGAATCTTTATAAGGACCGTTATGCGTTGGAATTGATGTTAGAAGCAGATCGTATGCAGAATTTGCTTATTGCTGAGAAGGAATTTATACCAGAAAAAGGCGTAGTGATGGAAGAACGCAGACTTGGTGAGAACGATCCCTACGGAAATCTCTTTGAGATGATGGACCAAATGACTTATCTTTATGCTCCATATCGAAATCCGACGATTGGTTATATGGTTGATTTGCAGAATATCGGACATAAAGATGTGTATAATTGGTACAAAAAATACTACAATCCATCCAATGCAATAATTGTTGTCAGCGGGGATGTAAATAGAGAAGAGGTAGTAAAACTTGTGAAAAAATATTATGGTAGAATAAAGGGTATACCGGTAAAAGAAATCGAATATCATGAATCTCCACAAAATGGTGAGAGAAGATTTAAATTGTACAGGGATGTAAATTTTCCAGTTCTGGCGATAAACTACCGAACAGTCTCAATCACTCATTCTGATGTTTATGCCCTTGATGTTATGAGTAAGATACTTTCTTATGGCAAATCATCAAGGTTTGAAAGAATTCTTGTTCGCGAAAAAGGTCTTGCCACAAATATAAATTTATATCATTCTCCTGCAAAATACGACGGTACATTGTTTATCTTCGCTATACCTCAGGTAAGCCTTAATATTGAAGAACTTGAAAAGGAAATATATTCCGAAATTGATAGATTAAAAAAGGGCGATATAAGCGATGCTGATATAGAGAAAGCAAAGAATCAAACCCTTGCTCAATTTATCTTTCGCCAGGATTCACCCACCGGTATGGGTTTTACAATTGGATACTGGGAGATTATGAGTGGTTCATGGCAGAATATTAATATCTATCCTCAGAAAATCCTTGAGGTAACAAAGAATGATGTTGCTCGTGTTGCCGACAAGTATTTAACCGAAGATAACAGGACAGTTGGGTATTTACTGCCCCGGAGGTAGTGATGATAAAAAAATTCATTTATTTTTTGTTAAGTTTGGTTGTATTTTTGAATTTTGCTTTCGCATTCAATATTCAAAGGGATACACTTGAAAATGGTTTTGTGATACTTTTAAGTGAAGCCCACAAAATCCCAATGGTTGAACTTAAAATTGTTGTTAAATCAGGGAGCGTATATGATCCAGCAGGTAAAGAAGGTCTTGCAAATCTAACGGCAAAGATGCTATTGAGGGGTACAGAACTTCATAAAGGTGATGAGTTGATTGAAAGAATTGAATATCTCGGTGCAGATATTAATGTAAATACACAAGAAGATTACATTGGAATCTCGGGTCGTGCATTGAGCAAAGATTTATATATATTATTGAACATTGTCTCAGAATGCTTGCAAAGACCTTCTTTTGATACTACCGAATTTAAGAGATTGCAAAGACAGACATATTCAGAAATTTTAAGCCAGTTGGATGACCCATTTTATGTTGGGCAGGTTGCGTTTAGAAGATTCCTTTTCGGGACACACCCACTTAATCATGACCCACTCGGTTTTGATACTACAATTAAAAAGATTAACATTGAGGATGTAAAGAGTTTTTATAACACTTATTATGCGCCGAATAATACGGCAATCATACTCGTCGGAGATTTTAACACCGATTCAGTAAAATGTGAGATTAAAAAATATTTCTCTAACTGGAAGAGAAAAGAAATTCCTGTTTTTTCTGCTCAATTGCCTGACTCTAAAGGAAAGAAAGGGATGATAATAAACAAAGATATATCGCAATCTTACATCTTCCTCGGATTTTTTGGTCCAAATAATAAAATACCAGATTGGATGCCGACAAGGGTGATGAACTATATCTTGGGTGGTTCGGGATTGACTTCAAGGCTTGCTACCGAAATCCGCGAAAAGCGCGGGCTTGCTTATAGCGTATATTCATTTTTTGACCGTTATAATTTTGGTGGCTATTTTATTGCTGGAGTCCAAACCAAGAATGAGTCTGCAAACGAGGCTATTAATTTGATTTTACAGGAAATAGGAAAGATAAAAGAAGGGGTTAGCATTGATGAACTTGAGCGGGCAAAAAATTACTATATCGGAAATTTCCCATTGAATTTTGACACCTACCGCGAGATGACAAATTTCATTACCAGAATTGAGATTGAAAATTTAGGGCTTGATTATCCTGATAGATTCGAACAAATGGTTAAAAATGTTACGATAAATGACATAAAAGAGGCAGCAAATAAATATCTCAAAACAAATGAGTTTTGTCTCGTTATTGTAGGAAATATCAATAAGGATATGATTAAGTTGGAAGACATAGAGTGGGATAAATAATTCTTGCTCTTTATTTTTTATTTAATATACTCAAAAATGCCTTTACAACCTTGGGGTCAAATTGTGTACCACTGCATTCTTTTAGCCTCTTGATTGCCTCTTTTTTAGAGAGCGCCCGGCGATATGGTCTGTCGGTCGTCATTGCATCGTATGCATCTGCAACTGCAATTATTCTTGCACCGATAGGAATTTGATTTTTTTTGAGTCCGTTAGGATAACCATTACCATCGTATCTTTCGTGCTCGTATTTGATAATTTCACAGGCACCAGCCAGATGGTGGGCGTGTTTCAATATATTATGCCCGATTATGGGATGTTCCTTCACCATTTCATATTCTTCTTTAGTCAATTGAGTTGGTTTAGTTAAAAGTGAATCACTTATACCTATTTTTCCAATATCATGTAAACATCCTGCATAGTCAAGTTCTTCTATTTCTTCAGGTGAAAGTTTTAACTTCCGTGCGATCTTTAATGCATACTTTCTTACCCTTTCTGAATGTCCTGATGTATATGGGTCTTTTGCCTCAATTGCTGAGACAAGGGTTTTGATACTATCAAGATAACTCTGTTTCAATGAAGAGTATAATTCGCTATTCTGGATTGCGATAGATGCCTGATTAGCAACCAGTGTTAAAAGTTCTAAATCTCTTTCACTAAATGTATTCTTTTTATAACTTTCAATATTTATAACGCCGATTACTTTCTCTCCTATCTTCAACGGCACGGCAATTTCAGATTGTGTTTTTTTATCAAAAATATAATAATGGTGATTTTTTGAGACATCATTCGCAATGTATGGTTTGCCAGTCTTAGCTACATAACCAGTTATACCCTTCCCAAGATTGAGTCTCAACCGCGACTGCATTTTTTTTGAATAAGGTTTTTCCGCTGCACGAATAACGAGTTGTTTTGTTCTTTCATCTATTAATGCTACCGCCGCCCTTTCATAATTCAGGGTCTCTTTAAGATGACGAACAATATGCTGGAGCAATAATTCAAGGTCAAGGATTGAAGAGATTTCCTGGCTGATTTGCTGGAGCAGATATAATTCTTTAACCATCTTTGATAATTCCATGGTCAACTCTTTATGTTCGGTGATGTCGGTTGCGATACCCATTATTCCCTGAACCTTACCATTTTTGAAGATTATATGTTCACTCGTCTTAAAGTGTATTCTGGTTCCGTCTTTATCAAGTACAACCAATTCATAGGGCTTGATGTTCTTTCCTTTTAACTGTTGAAGAAATGTTTTACGTGCCATCTCAATTGATTCAGGAGCGACGATGTGTTTGAAGTGTTTGCCAAGCACTTCATTAACTTTGTAATGCGAGATTTGTTCTGCAAAGTCATTGAGATAGATTATTCTGCCTTTACGGTCAATGACATAAATGACTGCATTCAAATTTTTAAAGAGTAATTTATAGTAAGGATTTATATCTGCAACATCAAAAAAATCTATAAACTTAAGTTTCAGATTATGGGGGTAGATTTTCATAACTCCATTATAATCAAATATTAAAATTTGTCAATAATATATTTTTAACATTTATGAAAAATTATTCAACCAATTTGTGCTTGATTTTTTAAATTATCAGAATATAATTAATGGTATTTTAGAAAGGAGTGGTTATGAAGATAAAATTTTTGGGGCATGCAGCATTTTTAATAAGCTCTGAAAAAGGTGTTAGAATTATTACCGATCCTTATAAACCGGGTTGTTATGGCGGTGGCATAAAATATGGTCCGATTACTGAAGAAGCAGATATCGTTACAATCTCCCACGAACACGATGACCACAATGAAACGAAGATAAAAGGTAATCCTGTTTTTATCCGTGAATCAGGGAAGAAAGAAGTAAAGGGCATAAATATCTCTGGATATGAGGTCTATCACGATAAGAGCTCAGGCAAAGAAAGGGGAAGGGATGTTATTTTCAATATTGAAGTAGATGGGATTAATGTTGTTCATCTCGGAGATCTCGGACATACGCTTACAAAATCTGATGCAGAAAAAATCGGAAGAGTGGATGTTTTACTAATTCCTGTTGGCGGTTACTTCACTATTGATTCTAATGAAGCAGAATCAATTGTAGATTTGTTAAATCCCAAAGTAGTGATACCCATGCATTTCAAAACTTCTAAATGTGATTTTCCGATTGCACCGGTTGAGGATTTTACTAAAAATAAAGAAATTAAGAAGGTTGATGGCGAAATAGAGATAAAAAAGTCGCAACTTCCAGAAAAAACAACCATTTATGTGCTAACTCCAACAAAGTAGCCTAAGGGGGTAAAATGAGAGAGATTGAATACAACACAATTGTGGAAGCCGTGGCACGATTGTGTAAAGAGGCGAATTACTTTTTAGGGGATGATGTATATAATGCCTTGAGAGGCGGATTGGAAAAAGAAGAGTCTCCGGTGGGTAAAGATATATTGAATCAGTTGCTTAAAAATGCCGACATTGCAAAAAATGAGCAGATACCAATCTGCCAAGACACCGGGTTTGCTGTCATTTTTCTCGAACATGGTGCAGATGTGCGTGTAAAAGGTGATATAAATCAGGCGATTTCCGAAGGGGTTGCAAAGGGTTATACGGAAGGTTATTTGAGAAAATCAATTCTGTCTGACCCAATCAAAGGTAAAAATACAAATGATAATACACCACCGATTATACATACTACAATTGTGCCCGGTGATAAGATAAAGATCACCGTGGCACCGAAAGGCGGGGGTAGTGAGAATATGAGTGCGGTTAAGATGATGACACCAGCCGCCGGGATTGAAGGGGTAAAGAAGTTCGTCATTGATACAGTTGTGCAGGCAAGTTCCAATCCCTGTCCTCCGATTGTCGTTGGTGTTGGCATCGGTGGTAATTTTGAGTATGTTGCATATCTGGCAAAAAAGGCATTACTGAGAAATATCGGTGAAAGACACCCGGATCCATTCTATGCCGATGTGGAAAGGGAACTGCTGGAAAAGATTAACAAGACCGGGGTTGGTCCAATGGGCTTAGGTGGCAGGATTACCTGTCTTGATGTTTTCATTGAAGTCTATCCCAGGCATATTGCTTCTTTTCCGGCAGCAATTAATATCAACTGTCATGCAGCAAGACACAAATCAGCGGTAATATAGAGAAATGGAGCATCGGTGAAACAGAGAAACGGGGTAAAGAATAACCGTGTAAATCCGTGCCATTATCCGTCTGAATATGTTCAGCCTTCGGGCTGAAAAAGGAGGTGTTATGTCTGAGCCAATTAGATTGAAAACCCCACTTTCTGAAGGGGATGTTTTGAAATTGAAAATAGGCGATAGTGTCTTAATCACAGGTAAGATTTATACTGCAAGGGATGCTGCACATAAAAGGCTTTTTGAACTTGCGCAAAAAGGTGAACCATTACCTCTGGATTTGAAAGGTCAGATTGTGTATTATGCCGGACCTGCACCAGCAAAACCTGGTTATGTGATTGGTCCTGCTGGTCCAACGACATCTGGTCGTTGTGACCCTTATACCCCGAAATTGCTTGAGATTGGTTTGAAAGGAATGATTGGTAAAGGTGTTCGTTCCAAGGAAGTGCGCGATGCAATGAAAACATATAAGGCAGTCTATTTCGCCGCAACCGGTGGTGCAGCAGCACTCATTGCCAAAAATATCAAGGCTGTTAAGATAGTTGCTTATGAAGACCTTGGTGCTGAGGCTATAAGGGAACTTGAGGTTGAAGATTTTCCGGTGATCGTTGCCAATGATGCCTATGGTGGTGATTTGTATGAAGAAGGGATGAAGAAATACCGGAAGGAATAGTTATTGGGTTAGGGTTGGGAAGATGGTTTTTCCCAAAGTTCCAGTGGCGGCCTGCCACCCATCTGCCACGCTACTTGATGGACGGCATGACGGAGTGTGGCGCAATGCATTTATCCATTGTAGTGGCAGAGCTTGCTCTGCAAGAAAGATTTGAAAAAAGGAGATAATGTGAAAAAAATATGCTTGATTTTGTTTGGTGTATTGATTCTTTCCTGCGGACCGCAGGAGAATGTTATAAAGATTGGCCTTGTCGCACCATTGACTGGTGATGTAAAGACTTTTGGTGAATCAACAAAGAATGGATTTTTGTTAGCGATAGAAGAGGTAAATTCACAGGGTGGAATTAATGGTAAACAGATAAAGACATTTATTCAGGATGACAAGAATGACCCGACCGAGGCTCAGAACGCAGGAAGCAAACTCATAAATCAGGATGGCGTCAAATTGATAATCGGTTCGGTTTCTTCAAAATGTTCAATACCGTTAGCACAGGTTTGTCAGGATGCGAGTGTAGTAATGATAACTCCGACATCAACAAACCCTAAGGTGACGATCAGGGATGATGGTTCGCGCAAAGATTTTATATTCCGAGCCTGTTTTATTGACCCATTTCAGGGAAGGGTCGCTGCAAAGTTTGCGCTTGAAAATTTGAAGGCAAAGACAACCGCAATCCTTTATGATGTGGGCAATGACTATGTCAAAGGATTGGCTGAATTTTATCGTGATAACTTTATCCAAGGTGGTGGGCAGGTGCTGGTTTACGAATCATACCAAAAAGATGATACAGATTTTTCAGCATTACTGACAAAGGTCAAACAGGCAAATCCAGATATTTTATATATTCCAGATTATTATAATAAAGTCGGTCTAATTGCAAAGCAGGCAAGACAGATAGGAGTAAAATCAATTCTTATGGGTGGCGATGGCTGGGATTCGCCGGAAATGCTCAAGATTGCTGGTGATGCAATTGCCGGTGGCTATTTTACAAACCATTATTCACCGGATGACCCAAGGTCTGAAGTGCAGGAATGGGTAAAAAAATATCTGGCAAAATATGGTTCCAGTCCTGATGCTCTTGCAACGCTGGGTTATGACGCAACCTGTCTATTACTTGAGGCAATAAAAAAGGCTAATTCTGATAATCCAGTAAAGGTTAAAGAGGCACTCCAAGGAATAAAGGATTTCAAATCAGTCTCAGGCAATATTTCACTTGATGAGTATGGTAATCCAATAAAGAGCGCGGTGATTTTGAAATATACAAAAACCGGGCAGGAGTATGTAGCAACCGTAAACCCTTAATATTTTAAAAAGCACCGAGAATTTATT
>JBDRWA010000092.1:0-8682 GCA_039802145.1 Caldifarciminota bacterium
ATTGAAAATAAGCAATGGTGAAGCCATCGGGTGCAGTGCGGTATTTTTTGAGTAGTTGGAAGAATCTGGTTCTACCACCGCCTAACTGCATTAAAAAATCTTCTATGCTTCATGCTTTGTGCAAATATAAATCTAATAGTATTTTTATTTGGTCATCTGTGAACCGTTTATGGAGTTGCTTACCCATAATTCTCCTTTCAGCACTTTTCATCGTGCTAAAAGGTATATCCATCAGGTATTTACCAGTCCACTTTTGATTTTTACTATACCCCTAAAAAACTCCACTTTTAATTTTTACCTAACACAGTGAGAATAAGGAAGGATAAACCGTTTTTTTATTTTTCAAAATGAATTTACACATAATTCTGGACACTACCTTTGGCAAAGATAGTTTTTGACATTTTAAAAATTTTGATTATAATAACTGTGAGGTAGTATGAAATATAAAGTAAACTTCACCTCACGTGAATGGGAGATAATAGGTGAAGGGTTTAATTTTGATGATTACTATGCTGGCAAATATGATGATACAGAGCGTTTATATTTTTCTCGCGAAGCCTGGCAAGGCGATATCCCGATATTCTTAAGTGATACTTATGCTTTCTCTCCGGATGAAATTCTTGTTCGTGCCAATGGTATTGTGACTCCGCAGTCAGTTTTTTCAATCTTTGGCAAAGAAAACCTTACCTTTGCTGAGATGCTTCAGGAGATATGGACTCGTCGTAAGGAGATTGTCAAGGTGGTTCCCGGGGATAATAATCCTTATGAATAAGATTCAGTGTGTCCGTTTTGGCAGAACGCTTTTAATCGGTGAATTCTCGGCCGGGTCTTTTACGATTAAATTTAAAAAAATGTTCCGCGGCGAATCTCATTCAGACCATCCAGTTTAAATTTCTCTTTGGAGGATTGATACTCAATGTAATCGACATTTTGTCGTTGGAGTATTCAAGGTGTTTAAATTCCTCATTTATCCCATCATGGATTCTGTTGTTTTTTTAAAGTAGCACCGCTTGCGGCGCGGAAAAGTCTTCGGATTTAAAATAATTTTCAACATAGATCGAAGTCTGCCACTTGATTTTACGACAAAATCTTGATGGTAGGGATAAAACGGATGATGCGCTTATATGTGTACCTGAGGATTACTTCTTCTTTGATGAAATTTATGTGTTTTCACGGAAAAAAATGTAATATTACCCCAACCTTTTTCCTCTCCCATCAAAGGGGGAGGGAAA
This sequence comes from Caldifarciminota bacterium, assembly GCA_039802145.1. GTDB lineage: Bacteria > Hydrothermota > Tepidihabitantia > SM23-42 > JAOAFX01 > JAOAFX01. The sequence goes on from JBDRWA010000092.1 coordinate 1,233, forward strand.
AGTGTATTCACCACATCATAGTTGACTTTTGCTAATTTTTCTTTATACTATTAATATAAAGGGGGAAAAATGGGACTAACGACTATTTTGATAATTTTGCTAATTTTGATTGTTCTGAGTGCAATCAAGGTTTTGCGGGAGTATGAACGGGCAGTTATCTTCAGACTCGGTAGATTCATCGGAGTAAAGGGACCCGGTATATTTATCCTCTGGCCCGGGATTGATAAAATGAGCAAGGTCTCTTTGCGGATAGTGACGATGGATGTTCCACCGCAGGATGTGATAACAAAGGATAACATCTCGGTCAAGGTAAATGCGGTTGCCTATTTCAGGGTTTTTGAACCTTCAAAGGCAGTGCTTGAGGTTGAGGACTATCTCTATGCAACAAGTCAGATTGCTCAGACTACATTGCGGAGTGTGCTCGGTGAATATGAACTTGATGATTTGCTGACACAACGGGAAAAGATAAATATGCGGTTGCAGAAGATTATCGACGAACAGACTGACCCCTGGGGAGTTAAAGTTTCCACTGTGGAGATTAAGCATGTTGATATTCCCCAGGAGATGCAGCGGGCAATCGCCCGTCAGGCCGAGGCAGAGCGGGAGCGGCGGGCAAAGGTAATCCATGCCGAAGGAGAATTGCAGGCAGCAGAAAAGTTAAACAAGGCGGCCCAGATTATCGGACAGACACCCACGGGTATTCAACTCCGTTTCTTACAGACCCTTACTGAGGTTGCTACGGAGAAAAATTCCACAACAATCTTTCCGATACCCATTGACCTTTTTGCTCCATTCATTAAAAAATTGACGGAGGAGAATAAATAGATAGTATGATTTGTCTCTTTCAGCAGACAGGGCTGGAATTCAAAGAGGTTGTTGAAGAGGCTTTGCGCGGAGTTTTAGGTAAGTCAGTAATTCTTAATGAAAAGTTCAATGTTCCATATGATGCATACAATCCCTTGCGTTCCCAGTATGAGGCAGAGAGAATAATTGAAAATGTATTTAATAAAATGCCACTTCAGTGCAATATTGGTATTGTCATCGTAAACGTTGATATATATGCACCTAAAATGAATTTTATATTCGGTATGGCCGAGCCGCTAAAGAGGATTGCACTGGTTTCAACATACCGCCTTGACGACAGAGAAAAACTAAAAGAGCGCCTTGGCAAGGAGATTGTTCATGAGGTCGGTCATCTTTTGGGGCTCGGTCACTGTAGTAATCCGGTCTGTGTTATGTATTTTTCTAATACCATTTATGATACCGACCGGAAAGCGAACTACTTCTGTGATTATTGCAGGAGGAAACTTGAAGAATTATAGATTATTCACACCCGGGCCAATTGATATTCCCGAAGTGGTGCTTCGGGCAACTGCCCAGAAATGCATTTATCATCGCGAGGAAAAATTCAGGTGGCTTTTAGAAGAAATTTCGGATTATCTTAAAAAACTGATAAGATGCAGTAATCGGGTTTATTTGCTTACATCTTCGGGAACCGGTGCAATGGAGGCAGCCGCAGTTAACTTACTTTCATCTTCGGACCGGGTGGTTGTGGCAGTTTGTGGAAAATTTGGCGAAAGATGGCTGGAATTGTGCAAGACCTATGGATTTAATCCAATTGTGATAAGAGCAGAATACGGCAAATCTGTAGGACCCGAGGCAATAGAAAATGTTTTGAAAGACGGGCCGGCAGTTATATTTACTACACTCACTGAGACATCAACCGGGGCGCTGAATGATATCAAGAATTTCGGTGCGATTACCAGAAGATATGATTCTTATCTTGTTGTTGATGGAGTTGCGGGGGTAGGTGCTGATGAGTGTTATCTTGATGATTATCAAATTGATGTATTGGTTGGTGCATCTCAAAAGGCATTGATGGCTCCTCCGGGTATTTCTTTTGTGGCACTTTCAAAAAGGGCGCAGGAGAAGATAGGTAAATCTGATTTACCGAGATATTATTTTAACCTTGAAGCCTATGAGCGATTCCTACAGAATGGCCAGACGCCATATACACCGGCAATTACAATTCTCTATGGATTGAAGAAGGGGCTTCAGATGATAATGAAGACGGGCATTAAAAATAATTTCATAAAACATAAGAAGATGGCTGAATATGTTAGAGACCGGATAAGAAAGATGGGTTTGGAGTTATTGCCAGAAAATCCTTCAAATGCCCTGACGGTGATTAAGATGCCCCCCGAGATAAATAGTTCCGATATAATTAAGAAAATAAAAGAGGATTACGGAATTCTCTTTGCCAATGGTCAGGGTGAACTAAAGGGTAAAATCTTGCGGATTGGACACATGGGGAATTATAATATTGCCAAACTCTCCCGGGTTATTAACATACTGGAGAGATATTTAAAAAGGAGATAATATGAATAGATACATAAAATTGGGATATGAGGGAATTGAACTTGAGTTACCGGTTCATGCTCTCTATCTGTATCGTAGTGAAGAACAGCTCTTGGAAAATATCATTCCCCTGGTAAACGAAGGGATTGAGCGGAAAGAGAAGTGTATTTTTATGGGAAAAGAAAGTTGCGCAAAAAACCTTAAAGAGAAATTTAAAAAACAGATAGTAATTCCTGAAGAGAATGTTAACGCCGAGAATTTTTTGCCCTGGCTCAAGAACGAATATGATAAACTTGCAAAGAATTATCAGGGAATAAGGGTATTTGTTGAAGGTGATAAGGAATTTTTAAACTTCGAAGAAATCCTTGATGACTTTAATAGCCAGCCGGATTTGAAACTCTTTCTTTTGTGTCATTATGAAATTCAGAAAATAAATTCGGCCGAGATACTTGAGATCTTAAAGAACCATCCCTATGTCTTTGTTGAACATCTCTTAAAACCGAATTGCTTCTATTCCCGAATGAAACACCGAATCTGGCTTGACCCTTTGACCGGGATATTTAACCGGCGATATTTTGAAAATCAGTTGAGCAAGGAATTACAGCGGGCATCAAGGTATGAGCATCCGCTTTCCATACTCTTTATTGATATTGATCAGTTCAAAAAGGTAAATGACGAATTTGGACATCAAGTCGGTGACCAGGCACTTATAGATTTGGCACAGATCTTAGAAAGGAATCTGCGGAGTGTAGATGTTATCGCCCGATACGGTGGCGACGAATTTATTATTCTACTTCCGGAAACGAAGAAACAGGATGCAAAGAAGACCGCCCAGCGGCTTATCAATAGCATTCGTAATTATGACTTCTTCAAAGGTAGTCTGAAGGTAAAGGAGTTGACTGTCTCTATTGGGGTTTCATCTTTTCCGGAAGATGCGGGTGGTACTTACGAGTTAATAAAAAAGGCTGATGTAGCATTGTACAGGGTGAAGGACCAGGGTGGTAACGATGTGGCAGTATTTATGTAGGAGGTGAAATGACGATTACACCCCTTGAGATTAGAAAACAGGAGTTTAGAAAGAGTCTGCGGGGATATGATCCCCATGAGGTTCGGTCATTTCTGGAGATGGTTTCTAACGAAATTGAAAATCTGATGCGCGAAAATGCCAGTCTCCTTGAGAAGGTGAGGGACCTTGATACTAAAATTGGTGATTATCGGCGAATGGAGAAGATACTACAGGATACACTCACCACCACGCAAAAGGCGACAGAGGAATTGAGGGAGGGGGCGAAGAAGGAAGCAGAGACAATCATTGCCAATGCCCGGGTTGAGGCACAGAGGATTTTGAGGGAGGCACAGGCTGAACTTGCCAAGATAAAAGAAGAGACCAAGATGGTTGAACACCAGAAACTTCTTTTAGTTTCAGAATTCAGGGGTCTGTTGGAGTCTTATCTGAGATTGCTGGAGCGACTGGAAAAGAAGTGAGAGAGAGATTAAAGAAGACAGTTGGTTATTTAAATAACTACATTAAAGAAAAGCCTATAACCGGCATAATCCTGGGCACCGGCCTGGATGGCCTTGTTGGTAAGTTAAAGATAATCCACGCTCTTGATTACAAGAAAATTCCTGAGTTTCCGGTTGCCACTGTAGAGTTTCATAAGGGTAGGTTGATATACGGGTATTTGAGCAAAAAGAAGGTTATCGTAATGCAGGGCAGGTTTCATTTTTACGAGGGTTATTCCGCCTTTGATGTCGCCTATCCGGTGGTGGTTATGAAACTCCTGGGGGTGAGATATTTAATTGTTACAAATGCGGCCGGTGGGTTAAATCCGTTATTCGCACCGGGTGATTTGATGCTGATAACCGACCACATAAATCTGATCCCGGATAATCCACTGCGTGGTCCAAACGAACTCAAACTCGGACCGAGATTTGTGGATATGTTCAATGCCTATGACCACGGGTTGATAAAACTTGCCGAAGCCGTCGCATTGAAAAATGGCTTTTTATTAAAGAAGGGTGTATATGCCGGGGTGTCCGGACCAAATCTTGAAACCCGTGCTGAGTATCGCTTCTTGAGGAATATCGGTGGAGATGCAGTGGGAATGTCAACGGTGCCGGAGGTAATCATGGCACGCTATTTAAGAATGAAGGTTCTGGGAATCAGTGTCATTACCGATATGGGCCTTCCCGATGCCCTGAAGCCGGTTAGTATGGTTAAGATTTTTATGGCAGCCAAGCGGGCAGAACCAAATTTGATAAAAATTATTGAAGGGGTGGTGGCAGGTCTGTGAAAGGCAGCCGGTATTTTTGTCTTTTTATTTTTGCTGTCATATTGGGGTTGGTCCTCTGTTCCCAGAAGAAAGAAAGGATAAACAATGCACGGAGATTTATCAATGAATTAAACTACGAGAGGGCAATAATGGAGATTCTGAACTACCGAAATGAGAATGACGCCGAGGTCAGTTATCTTTTAGGCTATTGTTATTTAAAGAAGAATGAGTATGAAGAGGCGGGTCGCTATTTTGAAAAATCACTCCAGATTTCTTCATTATTTAAAGATAGCATTATTGCAGCTTATATCAGCATGGCAAAGAAATTTTTAAAGATTTCCGATTTGAATCGGGCATTAGTTTTGTATCAGGAACTTGTCAGATTAATCCCCGACTATAAAGAAGCAGACAACCTTTTTTTAATTGGCGATTTAAATTTTGAACAAGGAAATTTTCCGGCCGCAATTGCTGCTTATCAGAAGGGGTTTGAGATAGATACAGCATCAGCTATTGCAAAAAAGGCAATGAAAAATTATATAAAGGCCTTAATTGAATGTGATAGTCTTAGACTGGCCTTAACCCTTGCTGAGGAAGAATATAAAAAATCCAAGACTGCCGAGAATATAATCAGGTTGGGTGAGATTAAATATCTGCTCGGTTTAAAACTCTTTAATAGCGGTTTTCCCGACAGTGCCCGGAATTTACTCTCGGCTGTTATTTCCCTACAGGAGCCTAAATCACTCATTGACGATGCCTATTTTTATATGGGCGAAATCTTTTATTCTTTGGATAGTCTTGACCAGGCAATTGATGCCTATAAAAGAGTAATAAGATTGAATCCCTATCAAAAGGGTGAATTGGTGAAGAAGGCACAGGAAAGGTTGAGGGAGATAAGGGAGAGGAAATGAAAAAAGGTCTGAAATTAGTAATATTGTTAGTCTTTTTTATTGGTATGTGTAGCAAGCAGATACTTACACCACTTGCACCCGAGGATGAGTTTGAAAGGGCAATGGAATTCTTTAAAAATAAAAAATACGATATCGCTATCCAGGCGTTTGAACGTATTATCTTCTATCATGCGGGTAGCGAGTATGTGGATGATGCCCAGTTTTATCTGGGGCGCACCTACTTTGAAAAGAAGGATTACAATCAGGCAATAGTTGAATTTGATTATCTTATAAAGAATTTTGCTAATTCACCCTATCTTGAGGAAGCATACCTATTTCGTGCCAAGTCAGCACTATTAAAATCACCAAGTTACGAAAAAGACCAGACCGAAACGAAAGAGGCAATCGCATTGTTTGATGAGTTTTTGACGCGATTTCCCAGTTCAAGATTTACTGAGGAGGTGCGGGGTTATATCCTTTTTGCCCGTGACCGGCTTGCCAAAAAAGAACTGGAGAATGGTAAGTTGTATATAAAACTTAAGGAACCGAAGGCAGCGATGTTATATTTTAAGTATTTAATTGAAAACTATCCAGAGACATCTTCGGCAAATGAGGCAAAATACCAACTGGCTTTAATCTATGAACAAAATAAGGAGTTAGACGAGGCGTTGAATCTATATAAGGAATTGCTGGAGGATGTAAACTGGAAGGCAAAGGCAGAAAGCAGAATAAAGAAAATAGAAAGCAAAAAATAAATATAAAATGCCGGCGCATAATTCACTGAGAATCGGTATATTGGGTGGACTATTTGACCCACCGCATATCTATCATTTGATTTCCGCCCAGTGGATTTTACAGGAGTTTGACTTAAAGAAAATAGTTTTTGTTCCAGCCTATAATCCCCCCCATAAAAGTAAATATTCTTCCTATATTCACCGATTGAGAATGATAAAAATGGCAACAAGGGGGAACAAAGACTTTCTTGTCAGTGAAGTTGAGCGGTATGTTAAAGGCAAGACCTATACAGTTGAGGTGATAAAAAGATTGAAAAGTCAACAAAAATTTCTTTTCCCCTTGAAGATTTCCGACTTAAAGGCAGTTGAATTTTACCTGATTATCGGGGCTGACCAATGGAATGAGATAACGCACTGGAAGGACCCGGCGCGACTATTCAAAGAGTGCAGGATAATTGTTATGCCGCGGCCCGGTTTTAGAATAAAAAGGATAAAGCCATTTTACAAATATATCTTAATAAGTAATACACCACTTATGAATATCTCATCAACAATGATCAGAAACCGGATAAAAGAGGGACTTAGTATTGACTACCTCGTGACGCCTGCGGTAGGGCGCTATATAATCAGGCAAAATCTTTACCGATAATAAACCAGACTACCCTTTTTTTGTCTAAAGTTTAAAAGGAGAAGTGATGGCAAAATTCTGGAAAGATTTTTCCAAATGGCTGGAAGATGCATCAAGGGTTCTGAGTAAAGAGGCCGGTGACCTGACGCTGAAGGGAAAGTTGAAACTGGAGGTCTTTGAGTTGAAAAGGCGATTGCAAGAACAGTACAAAGAACTCGGTGTAGCAGTTTACGAGCAGATCTCAAAGAAGTCTGGTTCAGTTGTAGTAACTCCTTCAATAAAAGGCATTTTGTCAAAGATCAAAAGAATCCAGAAAGAAATAAAAGAAAAGGAGAAATATTATAAAAAGATAGGGGAAGATAGCTGCAAAAAGACTTATGGTAACGCGAAAAAGGAATAAAAATGGTGATTAGAAAAAGGGCTGTAAGATTGATTGGTGATTCAAAAAATGCAGATGCATCATTTATGGTGCTTAAAATATCGTAAGTTTTACCTCCTTCTTGATGGGGGAGGATAAAGGTGGGGGTGAAAGATAAAATACCCCCTCACCCTTGCCCTCTCCCACAGGGG
>JBDRWA010000093.1:0-8582 GCA_039802145.1 Caldifarciminota bacterium
ACAAGCATCCGGGGATAATCGCTTAATTTGGAGCCTTCAATCAGCCTTGCTCCCAATTCAACTGGTGAAATATCCCAGTCAAACTTTGCCTTTGCATCAACAATAAGTTTTTTAAAGTCGTATTTCTTCTCTTTGATGACAAGGTAAATATCAATATAATCACGGGCACGTGGGTTTAAGGCAATTGTATGCACTTTATCAACTGCGATATCATAAATACTCTCTATCTCAAGACCTTTATATCTTACACCCTTTTCAATTTTGGGAAATGGGTAATAATTAAAATCAACCTTTAAGACATTTTTGTCTGAAAAATGAAAAAATAGACTAACTAACCCAAGGATTCTTTTTGTCTCTGTCTTTTCTAATTTCAACAAATTCTTTTTGCTTTCAAAAAACTTGATTATATAAAATTGGTTAATTTCTTGATTTTCCGAAAAAAAGTCTAAATCTTCGGAGATTCTATGCCTCAAATAAAATTCTGAAAGCGCAGTTCCCCCGGCAAGATAAAATCTTTCAGTAAAATATTGTGTTGATGCCACCAGATCAAGAATTTGTCTTTGATGAAAACTCAGGATACTTTCTTTTTCCCCGGCCATAACAAAAGCTCCAAAAATTCTCTATATAAGGGGTCTATCCGGTCCTTTATTTTTGACCAATATCTTCTCACTTCTCTTTCATCAATTTTTTCTCCAGCAGTTCCATAATTTATTAACTGAATAAGTCGCCAGATCTTATACCCTTCGGGGTCTTCTTTTTTGAATTTCTTTTCATCAACTGACCAGTTATACATATTTATTCTAAATTTGGATGATTTAATCTCTCAAGCCGGCATTTTCCATCTTGCCTGCTTCCATTGAACAAGATATGTCTCAAATATCCGCCCAACCTCTTTGTCATCAGACTCAATCCGTAATGACTTTATTTTATTCTCATAATGTTTGCCAATCAAACCTACTGGCAGATTAATTATTCCGAAGAGAAACATAGTCAATATCGCTTGAGAAACCCAGCCACCAGCGAACATCAACACAATGAGTATGAAAAAAACAACATATAGAATGATATAAACAACTGCCAACATACCTACTGAAAGTAAAATCGCAACAATCAAAATTACCAGCGATACCTGATTAATAACCGCCCCTTTTTCTCAATTATTTATTCTAATCGAGTAAGTGTTTTGCTATTTTCTCTCTTAAAACAAAACCAGACTGTCCTATGACCTGAATGCTTTTTGCATCCCGTAAATACCTCTCCACCGGATAGTCTTTTGTATATCCATAACCGCCAAATACCTGCACCGACTTTATGCCACAATAGACTGCGGTTTCGGTACTGGTGGCCAGGGCAATTTCTGAGGCGAGATTATAATCTTCACCAGAATCTACCCTGCTGGAGGCATCATAGACGAGGTCTCTGGTTGATTCAATCTTTATCTTCATCTCTGCCAGCATCTCTTGAACCATCGGGAATTCACAGATTGCCCGTCCAAATTGCCTTCGTTCTTTTGCATATTTTATTGACGCATCAAGTCCTGCCTCGGAAATGCCCAGTGCTATTGCAGAAAGACAGAGATTGAAATACCTGTTTATTTCTTCCATTGCACTATTAAAACTGGCACTGTTTATTATACAAGAATCTTCTGAAATCTGTAAATTATCAAAAATCAAATCAAGAATACCGGCAGAACTCATTCCTAAAAGATAAGGTTTTGTGGTATTGTAAATCTGTGATTTTTCTACAAGAAATAATGCACGACCTTTATCGTCATTAAGGTTCAATAAAAAGAATTTCGCCAATTCTCCATTCAAGACAAATCTCTTCGTTCCTTTTACTATCAAAGGATTTTCCTGAACCCTATCCATCCCTTTTGAATCATTATCAATTGAAAATCCACCAATCTCTCCTGTGGCAAGCCTGTTCAAATATCGTTTAAATTTATCGCTTGAGAACTTTAACAAAACAAATCCAATAAGGCTATTTGCTGCAAGGATAAGCCCAAGCGAAGCACAAGATTTTGATAATTCTTCAATGATAATACAAAGGCTTGTTGTGTCCATACCTGCGCCACCATATTCTGTTGGAATTGTGGGTGATAATAATCCTAAATCAGACAGTTTTGTAAAGACCACCTCAGGTATTTTGCCATTTTTTTCTATGTCCTGAGACAATGGTTCAATCTCCTGAATGGCAAATTTCCTTATTTCATTTTGAATCAATTTTTGTTCATTGTTTAATTTAATTAAACCCATAAAACTCCTTATCTGAAAACACTATAATTTTTAGGCATTCAGGTATTTTGGACTTTTAGGTGTTTGAATTGGTAGTCCCTCGCTACGCTCGGGACACTCAATTTTCCTACCTGTTCTGTTTGCGCTACGCTTGACATCTGTGGCGAAAATTCGTGTATGCTACCGCCCTTGTCAGTTACAGATAACCTCCATAACTGAACCGAAGATAAAAACAAGCGACAATATATATTTATAATTATATTAAAATTGCAATTAATGTCAATAAATAGATATTGACCATCCACTGAATTTATATATAATTAGGCACGATGAAACGCAAGTTCTTTCCTTTGCAAACAAAGTTAATCTTTAGCTTTTCAACGGTAATAATAATTGGTATCTTTCTCTCAACCTTTACAGGTATTCAGATAATTGGTAATACAATCGTAGCACAGGGGCAGGAAAAAGTCAAACTCGACCTTAATACTGCAAGGGAAGTACTTGAGGAAGAAGGAAGGACTATAAAAAACATCGTCCGTTTGACGGCAAGCAGATATTTTGTGAAAGATGCCCTTATCAAAAAAAATCGCTTGTTCTTGTTGAAAGAACTACAAAAAGTTAAAAAAGATGAAAATTTTGACATACTAAACATTACCGATAACTCAGGTCGAATAATCATTCGGGCTGAAAACCCAGAATATTATAACGATTTTTCTGAAAATGAAATATTAAAAAGGGTCCTGAAAGAAAAAGAAAGTATTTACGGCATAATAATTATGTTTGAGGAAGAACTAAAAAAAGAGAGTGAAAAACTTGCTGAACGAGTAAAAATCAGGATTCTCCCCACACCCAAGGCAAAACCCCGAAGTGATACACTGGAAACATCAGGATTGATAATCATTGCCGGCGCACCGGTCTTCGATGATAATAATAATCTGATCGGTGTTGTGTATGGTGGTAGATTGTTAAATAGGAATTATGAAATTGTTGATAAAATAAAAGATATTGTTTACAAAGACGAACGATTTAGAGGTAAAGAGATCGGAACCGCAACGATATTCTTGAAAGACTTGCGGATTACCACCAATGTTCGCGATATTTCAGGTGAAAGGGCGATCGGAACACGCGTATCAGAAGAGGTTTACGACCAGGTTCTTGTAAATGGTAATCCCTGGATTGGCAGGGCATTTGTAGTGAATGACTGGTTTATCACAGCATATGAACCAATCCATGACATAAATAACCAAATTGTAGGTATTCTATATGTTGGTATGCTGGAAGCCCCTTATGTTTATTTAAAAAACCGCGTGGTTTCAATATTCATTCTCATTGCTTTCGCAAGCATTATAGCCCTGGCAATTATTTCTTTTTTCACTGTAAAACGAATAACGAAACCAATAAATGAACTATATCATCTAACTGAAAGAGTTTCAAAAGGAGACCTTTCAGCCCGGGCTATGATAAGTTCGGACGACGAAATTGGAGAGTTAATCAAATCATTCAATCAGATGGTAGCCTCCCTTCAAAGTGCTACCGAAGGTTATGTCAATCTTACCCGTACCCTTGAACAAAAAGTTCAAGAAAAAACAAAAGAATTAGAAAAGGCAATGGAACAATTGGTTCAAAATGAAAAATTATCTGCCATTGGTAGACTCGCTGCCGGTATTGCCCATGAAATCAATAACCCGCTAACCGCAATCCTTATCAACAGTCATCTAATCAAAGAAAAAATAAAAGAAAATTCTAAATTGACAGAAAAACTTGATATGATTATTGATGAAACCCAGCGTTGTGCAAAGATTGTAAGTGGGCTATTAGAGTTTTCACGCCAGACCCCGCCCGAAATGAAACTCGTATCAATAAATGAAATTATAAATAAAACTCTGATCCTTTTTGAAAGCGTTTTTCTGGCAAATAATATAAAAGTTGAAATCAACCTGGATAAAAGTCTACCCCAGATTATGGCGGACGAAAGTAAAATAAAACAAGTATTAACGAATATCTTATTAAATGCAATTGATGCAATGCCAAACGGTGGAATTCTAAAGATTCGTTCCCGATCATCAGCAGAAGAGAAATTTGTAGAGATAGAAATTGAAGATTCAGGTATTGGCATACCAAAGGAAAATTTAGACCGTATATTTGACCCGTTTTTCACAACCAAAAAAGCAAAAGGGACAGGACTTGGACTTTCAATAAGTTATGGCATTATCCAGCAACACAATGGAAGTATTGAAGTAAGTAGTGAAATCAATAAGGGTACGGAAGTAAAAATAAAATTACCTAAGTTATAATGATAAATATGAAAGGAGTATTTTATGAACAAAAAATTTAAAATTTTAGTCGTTGATGACGAGATCACTGTTTGTAAAAGCATTGCCAGCGCCCTTGAAGATCTTAATTATATTGTTGATATTGCATTGAGCGGTGAGGAAGCAACTGTTAAGCATAATAATAATAATTATGATTTGATTGTTGCCGATTTGATGATGCCCGACATAACGGGTATTGAATTATTAAAAAGGGTCAAAGCCGTGACACCTGATGTTCAATTTATTCTCGTCACTGGATATCCTTCAATTAAGACTGCTGTTGAAGCAATAAAGTTCGGCGCATTTGATTACATCCCCAAACCATTCACACCAGACGAATTGAGAAGCCTCGTGAATCGCGCCTTTGAATATTATACGAAGGAAAAGATTGAATTAATGCCGGTTCCTGCAGATTATTATTGTATCACTGATAATTCCTGGGCTAAGATTGAAAAAGATGGCAATATTAGAATTGGTGCTCATGAAAGACTGGTCAAAGGGATTAAAGAAATTGCGATGTTGGAACTGCCTGCTACTGGTGAAATGAGATATCAAGGCGAGGCCTGTGCACGGATAAACACGAGTGCAAATCAGATATACAGGGTATGGACCCCGGTTTCGGGAAAGGTGATAAAAATAAATCAGGATTTACATAAAAACTATACCAAACTAATAACTGACCCATATAATGAAGGCTGGCTAATAATTATACAACCGACAAACTTAGATACAGATTTAAAAAATCTAACCAAATGTTGAATTGACTCCATTAACTCCGGAAAAATTACTACAAAATATTCAAATTTTACTAAAAAATTATGATTGTTATGATATCTACTATCTTGATAAAAATGGCAGTTGGCAAAAAAATCCACAAACCCTCAGGGATATAATTTCAAGTGAAGTCTGGTTTCGCATCTGGGAATCATTTAATATCTCCCAAAATGAAGGACAGATTATCTCTCTCTTCAACACCATAATCAACAACGAAAATTTCCAGAATCTATTATTAAAATTCAAAAACACTTCAGAATCAACAGAAATCGATATCACTTATACACTCAGTATTTTTGAACTTTTATACGCGCTAATTGAATATCAGTGTCTTGTAATCAATACTGAGCAATACATTCCAGAATGGGATTATAAAGAAAGAAAAAAACAAAGTCAATATCTTTCCCAAAAGAATGAATTTGAGACAAATCTAAGAAATCTTCTGAACAAAACTTCTTTATATGATAGTTTTCTTAACCTTCACCAAGAAATAAAAAAGAACGAACTTTTCAACTTCATTACAGCGATCATTAATGAACAGAATAAGTTTTGCGAACAACAAACATCTGTTAAAGCAATACTTGATTATAATAAAAAATTTTCCGATATTTACGAGACTTTAAATGTCAATATAAATTTGGATTTTGGTTATTCTATAACCCAAGGAAAGTCATTGGTCAGACCACTTATAAAGATATTAAAAGATGATTGGAATATGCTCAATCCTGGGTTAAAATTTGAAATTGTCTCTATGCTTGGCGCTTTGAAAGACCCACGGTGTGCAAGGACCCTTGTCAATCTTTTGAAAATTACAAGACCTGAAAACACCAATCTTATATCAAACATTGTATATGTTTTAGGGAATGTGCACTTTATTGAAATGTCTTATAATTTAAAAGAAATTCTCCAACTCCCTGACTATGTAAATGTCTCAACTGGATACAAAATACCTGTTTATGATGTAAAATCTGAAGCAATATGGACTATTGGTAAACTTGGTATCTTGGGGAAAAACCTGATCAACGAGATGGCAAAATATAGATACCACAAAGATAATACAATTAAAATTGCACTCGCCTGGGCATTAGGAATTATTGGTGCAGAAGAAAAGAAAAAGGAAGGTGCTGTTGATTTAGAGATTCTCACAACATTATTAGAATTCTTGAATGTAAAAGACAAAAAACTCTTTGAAGAGGCAATATATAGTTTAAAAAAAATTGGTTTTTATGAAATAATTGAGCAAATAAATTTTACAAATATCCCTGCGACTCCGATTTTATCACTAAAGCCAAGCAGTATTGGACTTTATGAACTTTCTGAAACCATTTATCATCTTATGGGTCTTAAACAACCTGTTGTTATGGCAGTCACCGGTGATTCAGGTACGGGAAAAACTTACTTTTGTGAAGTAATAAAAAATGGATTTGGTGATATTCCAAAAGATGAAATACTTTATTTAATGAGAGATAACCCTGCCCACCGCACAATGTTCAGCAGGATGATAGACCAGGAATTTGTTAAAGATTTTCTTGATCCGCAATATTATACAATTGAAATGATGGATGAAAAAAAACTTTCACCATCTGAAGCGTTTTCAAATTTCATAAAACAACATTCTCATAAAAAATTGATTATTCTTGATGGCTGGCTTGATGAGATATATTTTTATCAGGTTTTAAAAACATTCTACCAATTCAATTATCTTGATTGTGTTGTAAACTTTCGAACCACATACTCTACCCGAAGGATTAACCTTGAAACAAGAGAAGGAATTTTAGAGCGAGTAAAAGATTGTTTGAGGTTTGTTGAAAATCCACCCATAGAAGAAACAGAATTTTATCGTAATGGAGATGTTTTTATTTACAATCTTGATAATTCAATTGGCTCACGCCTTAGCAGTGAAGAGATAAAAGAAGTCTTCAGCAGAAAAAAAGTTGGATTATGGGCTGATTATATACGGATTGGTAGATTTCATAAAGAAGAAAAAGAGTTAATAATAATAGAAGAAGCAATAAACACGAAAAAAGAAAAATATACTATCCATCCGGATAGCGAAATTGCTATTGGAGAAGAACCGATTGATGTCCAGACTGAACACTTTTCAAGAATTCTCAATGAAAATCTATCATCACAGCCTAATCTGCTGCAAACAATAAATCTGGATAAAACTGCCCCCATGAAAATTTCTTACTATAGTCCAGGGATGATCGCTTATTCCAATAAAGATGGTATGGTTGGTATTCTAACCGGCGTTAATAACCAGAATCTTTATACCAAAATAAAACCGGATAAACTATTAGGACACTGTCATTATAATGAATTACTCTGTCTTGCTCACTCATCATCAATCCACGCAATTGATTTTACCAAGAATAGAAAGTTAGTATTTACAGTATCTACTGTTCCCATATCAGCGTTCTCTTCTGACCGTAGTAAAAATTTCATCACCGGGCACTATGATGGTACAATAAGATTATGGGATTTTGAAGGAAAGAAGACAAGTTTATTATTGGGTCATAAATCAGCAATAATTAGCCTTTTAATAACGAAAAACAAAAATATCATTTCATGTGGTATTGATGGTGAAGTAAGAATATGGAATCTTGGAGATGGCTCAATGGAAATATTTAATGATTCGAGATTTACAACCGAATATATGAGCACTTTTCGATTTTTCAATAATATCATTTTTCTTAAAAATGACACATTTATTGTCCTGAATCCTGAGTTAGAAATTATAAAATTGATAAAAATAAATGAAATAGATAAAATAACAGCGTTCTATCCTTACTATGATGGCAGAATATTCGCAGGATTTGAAAAAAATGATAAATATGGACTCATAGTCTTAGAAGATAAATTCTATAAGATTATTAGCTTTCTGGAAAAGAAAATAGATAGCATACTTATAATGGGACCACGGATAATCACAACCAGTGAAATGGGTTTAAATATATGGGGGAGTGAAAATTACGTTAATGGTGAAATAGAAAAATTGAAGATATTAAAGGAATCCCGAAAACCTTTCTATTATCACAGTATGATATTTTGAAATAGCTGTCCTTGACTTGACCGAATTTTTAAATAGACTTAATTTGATGGATAAATTAAAAAGAGATTTTATAATCTGCGAGAAATGCGGTAAAGAAAATCCCATTTATGCTACGCAATGTGTCTATTGTGGGCATCTTTTTTATAAAGATATTTATAAGGGACTCTGGAGAAGGAATGTTTTGGTCACCTTGCTTCTTTTTTTTATCCC
>JBDRWA010000094.1:0-8546 GCA_039802145.1 Caldifarciminota bacterium
TAATAGGTTTTGTGTTTATAAATATCACCGACGATCAGATCAACATAGGCTTTATTCTTCAAGACAATATCATCAAATGCCTTTAGCGTGAACTTGGCGAACTCCACTGCATCTTCGGCAATCTTCTTCCATTCTTCCTGTTGTTCTTTGGTAATCCCTTTTGAGACACCACCGGGAAGGCCATTTACCGGGTGGACAACCCTCCCACCAAGTGTCTGAATAATATTTCTTGTTCTTTTTCTGATATCAATTACCTTTTTGCCGATTTCCAATCCCACCTTTGCAATAACACCAAGCACATTTCGCTGTCCAGCAGGTGCATCAGGTCCAACAATAAAATCCGGCCCACCGAGGAAATAAAAATGGAGATTATGGTCTTCAAACATAAATGTATTATACTGAAATTCCCTGATCTTTCTTGCAGCAGGTGGTGGTTCCACACCGTATAAATCATCAAGTGCCTTGGTTGAACACATATGATGGGTAGTAGGGCAGACCCCGCATATTGTCTCAGTGATTCTCGGCATCTCCTCGGCAAGTCTGCCGATTGCAAATCTTTCATAACCACGCAATTCTGGAATCTGTAAACAGGCATGGGCAACATTGCCTGCATCATCAAGGAAGATATCTATTTTACCATGACCTTCCAGTCTTGTTATTGGATCAATTGTTATTTCTTTGAACATACTACACCCCCTGCTTTCTGCGTAAAATTGAAGTGGGCAGAGAATACATATAGAAAAGGCCGATCGGGTCTATTATTTCATCAGTAATCTTCTTTGCTTCTTCTTCGGTATTTGCATCAATGATTGAGGCAAGGGCAGATAAAAATTTTGCGCCCTGGTCAATCACTTCCTTTGTTGGACCAAAACATCCCCGGCAGGGCATATTTGCATTGATACATCTTTCACCACAGCCACCACGGGTTGCCGGTCCAACACAGATTATCCCTTCAGCAAGAAAACACTTTTCAGGGTCAGCAATGACTTCATGAATTCTTTTTATTTCTTTAATAACCATCTTATCGGGTTTTGTCTTATTCCTTGGGCAGGTTTCACAGAGTG
Organism: Caldifarciminota bacterium; assembly: GCA_039802145.1. Taxonomy (GTDB): domain Bacteria; phylum Hydrothermota; class Tepidihabitantia; order SM23-42; family JAOAFX01; genus JAOAFX01. Next base: position 1,065 of record JBDRWA010000094.1, read on the forward strand.
ATTTTTCTGAGGCAATGACGGTTCCTTTTGGAGGTAGATTTCCTGATAATAGCGTGAGGACCCCTTTCATTATTAGATCTGGTGGGGGTGCACAGCCGGGAAGATAGTAATCAACATCTATTGTCTGATCAAGTGATTTCACAGTATCATAGAATTCGGGAAGGGTCAATTTTCCCTGCGGGATTTCAGTAACCGGTTGGGGATAAACATTATTGGGATTGACCGTGGTGTGGGTCAATTTGTAGGCAGTTTCAAATATCTCTTTTTTGTTGGCAACATTTGCCAATCCTGGGATACCTCCAAGATGGGCACAGGCACCGAAGGCAACAACAAGCTGAGACTTCTGCCTTAAGAGTTTAACAATATGTTCCTGTTCTGAATTTCTGATTGCACCGTTAATAAAACTGACCAGGATTGATTTATCGGGCATTGCTTCAACATCTTTGTATTTAAAATCCATTGCTACGGGCCAGAGGATTATATCAACTGCATCAACTACTTTTAAAATATCTTCAGCAAGGTCAACGACCGCCTCTTCACATCCACCACAAGAGGCACACCAGTATAGCGCAACTTTAGGTTTTGACATTACGCCTCCTTTTTTAGAGGATTGGGTCCCAATTTTTTGATATCTTCAACAAATTCTTTTATTGTGCGAGCAAATTTAGTCCCCTCGGCTGCAGATATCCATTCCAAGCGTACTCTCCGTTTATCTATACCCATCTCTTCAAGAAGTTTTTGTAAAATGGCGATACGCTTGTTGGTTTGATAATTGCCGGTCTGATAATGACAGTCTCCAAAATGACACCCACCAATGAAAACGCCATCGGCACCTTCTTTTAGCGCCTTTATTATGTAAGAAGGTTCCAATCCACCAGAGCACATTAATCTTATTGGAACTATATTTGGTGGATACTGGAGTCTACTAACACCAGCGAGGTCTGCTGCGGCATATGTACACCATTTACACATAAATCCTATGATTTTTGGTTCAAAGTTTTCACTCATAATTTTTCTCCTGCTGACTATTTTATATAAATTCTAACAAAAGTCAAGGATTAGAAAGGTTTTAAATTTCGGACTCTATGATAATATTATTTCGGGTTTTAGGTTGAATAAAACAGTCAGGATAAAAATCAGAACAAAATAACAATAAAATACATATTTTTCAACAAAGGGTTGTTTTAAAACAAAATAGGAACTCGCTAATCCCAATGGAATTGTAACAGTAAATAAGAGTGGATATTGAAGGATAATTGGAACCAGAAAGTAAGAAGATAAAATCAAAATTGCATTTATAATCCTACCCCATTTCAGTCCCAACATTGTAAAGAGGGTTTGGATGTCGGTTTTTCTGTCACCCTCATAGTCGGCGAGGTCGCGAAAATTTAGTCCCAAGAAAAGAGGAATTACAATAAAAAGCGCGGGTTTTAAGGGAAAGGACATAAAGGGTCTGGTTGGTTCATATAAGGTATAACCGGCAATCGCGGTTAATAGGGCACCTATGCTGATTAAAAAAATTGATAATGGATAAAACCTCTTCAGTCTGAATGGGGGAGAGGAATATAAAAAATGGAGTGTATTGCCAAGAAGGATAATTAGGAACATACGATAACCAATGGCCAACCCTAAGGCGAGTGCAATTGTGATAAAAATAATCCCCCAGTTTCGGTACTCTTCTATTTTAATTTCTCCTGAACTTAACGGTGTCTTTCTCTTTGCAATCTCATCTGATTTAATATCGTTGATGTCGTTAAGAATAATTGATGCCTGGTAAGAAAAGAATATTGAAAGAAAGACCAAGGCAGTCTGCAAAATAAAAACGGGTTTTTCAAAGATATGCATTCCCAAAAATACTCCAAATGCAGTGGGAAACATATAATGGAGGGCGATAAATGGTCTTGAACCGTAGAGCCAGGTTTTAAAAATTTTGGTCATTTACGCCAACCCTTTTTAGTCCGTTTATTGCCGGAAGGAATTGGGGGTTTATTGAAAGTGCCTTTTTATACATTTCTATTGCTAAATCGAATTCACCGGTATTTTCATAAATCAATCCAAGATTGTAATATGCCTCTACCTGAGATGGATTCAATCTTAATGATTTTTCAAAAGTTTCTTTGGCTCTTTTATATTCTTTTTTAACAATATATATGGCGCCGAGATTGTTATAAATTGCATCGTTCTGGGGTTCAAATTTTAATGCCTCTAAAAACTCATTTTCGGCATTCTGATAGTCTTTTTCATGATAGTATATCATTCCTAAACCAGAGCGGGCGGTAGTTGAACGGGGATTATATTGAATGGCTCTTTTGTAGTTATATCGGGCATTCTGATAGTCTTTTTTGAAAAGGTAATAATCACCAATTATTTGATAATACTTATAATTTGGTAAACCATATTTTTTAGCCCGTTCAAGGGTTTGATACATTTCTTTTTCTTTACCGGTTCTCGCCTTAGACTCTGCACATTTAACCAAAAATTCAAAGGGTTCAATATTTCTATTTACTGCCCTCCAGCAAATGGAATCTGCCCTATTAAAATCTTTTTTATTGTTGTATGCATCTAAAAGACTTATTGCAATTTCGTAATTTATATATGCAATTGATTCGAGATATTTCAACCCGGAATCAATCTCGCCAATATGCAAATAGCATTGACCAATAAATTTTTGTATTTCAGAATCAGAATTATAAATTTTTAAATATTCACTCAATGCCTTGCTATACTTTTTATCAAGGAATAAATTCCAGGCTTTAATCTTACCTGCGTATTCTACGATGTTCTTTTGATTGAAGGGCAAAATACACAAAAATGTTTGATTTTGAAAAAATATGGAAAATCCCGCTGGAATCGCAAATATCATGGCAAAAGTTTTTATGCGGATTAAATAATTGAAGATAAAAATTATACCCAAGAGTAAGGTGAAGATTGGTCCGACAGCGATTGACAAAAATAGCAAAGAGATTGCAAGTATTATTCTTGAGGATTTATCAAGGGAAGATAATTGAGCAATCAAATTAAAGGCAAAGAGCGAAACGATTATTACCAGATAGGTCAGAGGGTTTTTCAAAAAACCTGCCCAAGATTTTGAAAGTTGATAGATTCCATAGTTAATACCAATTAGGGCCGGGATTAAGAGAGTAATAGATTCTTTAATACAAAATAATCTTTTAAAATTCTGGTGTGAGTAGATATATAAGATGATTAAGCCGGGAATAAGGCAAAGAAGTAGAAAAATAACTGCGTAATTTTTGCTATCTATGAAGAAAAAGTTTCCACTGAGAATAGTTAGTGGTTTGAACTCCTTATTTCCTAAATAAAAGGGGATTTTACCAATTGTATTGGGTAAGGCACCATGCAAAAAGATTATTAAATAAAGGATTACAGTTACTGCAATTGCCCTAAGGACATTCTTTGTCTTGATAGTGACATAGATAATACCGCCGAATAATGCTATTATTACCTCAATACGCTGTCCCCAGCTGGATTCAAGGATGTCCCTGGTGAAGTCAAAGAATTTATGGATTTCGGCAAATTGCTCCATTCCTTTAAGATAGGTTAATTTATAACCGCTACCCCTTGATATAAGAATATCTACAAACGGGGGGATTATAATAAACCACATACCATAGATTAAAACCCGAGAAATCTTTTCTATCTTTTCTTTTGTGAAAATATAGAGGATTAAAAGAAACCACAAGAATAAAGAAAAATAGAACAACGGAAAATGGACAAAGACCATATAAAAACTGCGGTCTGAGATTGGTGAGAATCCAAATATCTGAGTGCCCTCAAAGGAACTCTCAAAGATATTGCGAATGAAGATGATACTGAAAAGTCCTAAAAAACCGAGTAAGAATGAATATCTTTCGTTTTCAATTTTTTCAATAAGATGCTTCATTTGGGACAACGAAAAACATTTTCAATGTAGTTGCCCAATTCATTGGGTAAAAAAGGGGGAGTTATAACTCCCCCTTTTTTATTTCCTGTATTTTTACCGAACAACCACCTTTCTGGTTGCGGTTAGTTTATTTACCTGTAGTCGTAAGAAATATACACCAGAAGGAAGTGCGCCTTTTGTTAGGTCTTCCCTATTCAAGGTAATTGAATAGGTTCCGGCATTCTTATATTCGTCAACCAGTTTTACCACTTCCTGACCAAGTGAATTATAGACCTTCAGACTTACCTTTCCATTTGTGGGCACAAAATATTCTATCCGCGTGCTATTAGTAAATGGGTTGGGGCGGTTCTGACCTAAGAGTTTTTCTGAAGGCAGTTTTGCATTCTGCTCGGCTACATCACCGCCGCTATGGGACCAGGAGTCATAATAGACATTTACACCATTCTCACCAACATAGGCAAGCGCTGGTATTCCCTCAGCCTCCCAGGTCTGTACTGGCCTTGTAAATGCAGGAAAGTGGTCATTAAAGGTATCGGTAGGTGTTGCCCAACCACCGCTGTAGTAGGTTGAAATGATACTGGGATTGACAAGATTTGAGTCCGCAATGATAAAACTGAGATAAGGGACATCATAATCCGGGGCATCATAGATTGCAATGCTGGGCAGGATTTCATCCTTGTACCAATAATCTGAGACATAGTCCGGCGCTGACCAGGTTGCACCAGAGTCAGTAGTAATGGAATAGTACAAACCATAATCGTCATCTGGATATGTGTTACTATATTTCCTTGAATAGACAACATAGGCAATTCCTGAATCATTGTGGGCAGCGGCAATCTGTGGTCCCATTGGCCGGTAAACATTGTAATAAACACTAACAGAACCAAACCAGGTATCACCATAATCAGAACTTCGTCTGGTATTTACATAATAATTTCCTGCTGTTACCTGGGCCCAGTATGTTTCGTAAAGATACCCATTACTATAGCCATAAGTCAAATCAGGAAAACCAGAACCGCTGCCTTGTATAGCAACAGGAGTCTCCCAGGATTGTGACCAGTTATAGGAACGCGTAAAATTGATTTGGTCTAAGCCTGTGCCGCCCAAACCTCTGTGATAGGCGCAGTATAGGAAATATGAACCACCCCATTGGGCACGGTCAGAACAGACTGTGTAATTACGGACCGTGTCCGCCGTATTTTCAACCCAGACGCCAAACCATTCACCATTTATGGAATCAGTGAGTACCCGAATATCGCCGTTATTTGTTGAAGTCCTGTAGAAAACATGATACCATCTACCAGAAGGGTCGTTGATAATCTCTGGTTCGTAGCAATCCCAGGGTGCGGCCCAGTTTATTATATTTGTCCAGGTCTCTCCGTTATCGTTTGACTGATATACATGTATTTGTGAGTCAGGTGTAACCACCACAGCCCGAAGTGTATCACCCTTGTAATGGTCAACTGAAATTGCCTCGTCGTCGGTGTCAAACAATATTGCCCAGGAGTTATAATTGACATCCCCTGAATAGATGGTAACATCATTTCCCCAGCGGAACATGGGGGTCTGTTCGGATTTTATCTCAATCTCTTTCAATCCATTATCCTCGGACACAGGTAATAGGCTCTTCCACTCTTGTATTAGTTTCTCATAAGTTTCCTTATCGCCGCCCCTTCTCGCCTCAATTATCTTTTTAACGATCGTATTTGTTTCAGGATTACGGTCGCAGACGGATGCATCAATGACCGGTTGTTGGTTTTGGACCACCAGGTCCTTCTTGCTCCTCTGTCCTTGCCCTGCAAAGGCAAAGAGCGAAACTACACATAGCAATAAGATTTTTTTCATATTATCTCCTTTCTTTGGTTATACACAATCCGCGAATAATCACGGATTTGCACAAAATTAGTTCTCTCCTTCGGGTTAAGATTCTTAACCCACCTCATAACCCTAACCTAAGGCCCTATATTTAGGGATTTTGAACTTTCAAATATTTTTGTTTTAAATCACCTCCTTTCTATCATAATTATACCTATAGAATTCTTACCGTCAAGCCTATTTTCGTTTTTTTCGCACGCAGTATTTTGCACCGCAGACCGGACAGAACTGTGCCAGAGGATGTTGAATAGATGCACCACACTCAGGACAGGCATTTATCAATTTAGTATTGCAATTTGGACAGAAACGTTCGTATTTAGCTACCGTGGAGAAACCACATTTAGGACAAATTGCAAGTATACTTTTCCTCATTGTCATATTATACTCACAACCTATTAGGAAATCTATTAGTTATTTACCTTTTATCGCTTCATATAGTTTTATCGTTTCTTCTGATGGCTGGCAGTTGTACTCTTTTTTAAATAATTCTACGCATTTCCTGTATTGCAATATTGCCTTTGATTTTTCATTACTGAGCAGATATGCCTTCATTAAAAACCTATGAGCCTCCTCATCAAGAGGGTCTAAAATTAAAACTTTTTGTAGATTTTCGATTAACTCTTCAAATTTCAGTTTTTTTAAACATATTTCAGATAATAAAAAGAGCGCCTGGCGATATTGGCGATTTATCTTTTCGCGCAGTTCTTCAACCCATTGTCCATAACAATCTTCAAGAAAAGTGCCTTTATAAAGTGTTAATGCATTCTTTAATTTTTCTTCGGCAATATGAATCTTGCCCTGTGAATATAAGACTTTAGCATCATTCAATAAATCAAAGAATTCAATTGCATCAATCCATACATTATCAAGGGTGTAGACGCCATTTTCATAGCAAAAGTAATCCTTTCCTATTATTTTCTTTAATTCAGAAAGGCAAACATGGAAGTTATTTGTAACCTGTTTTTTAGAAAGTTCGGGCCATAAAAGTATCCCAATTTCATCACGGGTCAATTTTTTATCTTCAATTTTTGATATTAATAAAATAGAAAAGAAATCTCTCAATTTCTGCCAGTTTAGAAGTTTTACAGTAAGATTTGCTGAGTCTAATTTTTGAATATCCATCCTGCAGAATGTAAAGATTTTTAGAACCGGTGGTTTTACTTTTTCAATATCGGGCTCCAATTTTTTTAGCCAACCTGCCATATTACATCTCCTGGCTATCAATTTTGCTTTTTGTAAATGTGTCATTCTATATGGATTATTTTTCAGCAATTTCGCGCAGAAGTAGAGCAAAAAAATTAATTCCGAATAGTCTTGGTGCGATTCAGCAATGTCTAATGATTTTTTTATTAATCCATATCCGATTTCTTGTTTGTTATTTAAGTAAGTGATACCTGCAATTAAATGATAGAGTGGATGGTCCTTATATTTTTCACCGAATACCTTTTTAATATCTTCAAATAATGTTTTTATTTCATCTACCTTGTTAAGAACTGACAGAACTAAACTTTCGTATACCATCATTGTAAATTGGAGCCTATGATTATGCATTTTCTTAGCAAGTTCAATACCTTCCTTAAATAACTCTAATGCCTTTTCATAATTTCCTTTAAAGAACATTGCAATACCACAAAATTTTAATAACCAGATTAGGTCTGATTGATTATTTGTTTCTCTGCATAGTGCAATGCCATTTTGGAATTCTT
>JBDRWA010000095.1:0-8541 GCA_039802145.1 Caldifarciminota bacterium
GTTTTTTTATATTCAATGTTATGCTTGCTTTTTGTTTTTATTTCTCACCCCCTTTCTTAAATTTTTATTATAATCTATTATATTGAAAAAAAGTGATTTGTCAAGGGTAATTATTTGAATTTGAAATCTATCTTTCTTGAAACCCATACCCTGACGAGTTTATCCCGTTGTTTTGCCGGGGTAAATTTATATTTCCACACGCTCGCCACTGCTGCCTCATCAAGGAGCTGATTACCGCTGGATTTGAGAACCCGAACATCAATCACACTGCCATCCACATCTAACAAGAATTGTACTTGAACACTGCCCTCAATCCCTGCCCTTTTTGCTAACTCTGGCCATTCGGGTGGAGGCATTGATATGGGTTGTGGTTTTACTTCAACTTTAAAATACGGAACGACCTCAATCTCCGGACCTGTGGGCTGGGTTCTGATTATATCTTCTCTGAATTCAGTTGATGCAATCGTTTCAACCGCCTCTTCAGCAACTTCGGTCGCCGCTGCCGCTACCGCCACCTTGGGTCTTTCAACCGGTGGCGGCTCTTCATATTTCTCTATCTCGGCAGAAATCTGTTCCACCATCGTCACGATTTCCTTCCTTAACTTATATGGTTCTACTTCAGCATAGGGGACAAAAAGGAACAGAAGTATTAACAAAATAATTCCGATTAACATTCCGGTCCGGAAATAAACTCCATACATCAATTTATGGTCGCGCATTTTTAACCTCCAAATTCAGTGGCAAATGTAATTTTAAATGCCCGCGCATCCTTTAACTGGTCGAGCACCACATCAACCGTTCCATAGTCTATATCTTCGTGGATATTCAATATCGTGACCAGTTCAGAATTTTCAGCAATCTTGGGTGTAATCTTAGAACTCACCCGCTCTTTGGGAACGAGACTATCATCTATGAAGACACGACCATTATTATCAATCCAGATATGAGTAATATTCCTGCGGATAAGAATACGCTCAGTAGACTTTGCTTTGGGTAGAACGATTTTTAGATTCAATGCAGTTACGCGAAAAACAGTTGTAACCATAAAAAAGAGAATTAAAAGAAATGCAACATCAGCGGTTGAAGCAGTAGGAATATCCGGGGTTCTTGTAAATCTTCTAATTATGCTCTTACGCATCATTCCTCACTGGTTGGGATTAAACTAATTTTGTTCGCCCTCAATTCCCTGCCATCTTGGGTGACAACCCGGCATAACTTTATCTGGTCAAGGACTGAAACCATTGCTTGATACTTTGCGTCTTTACTTGTTTTAAGCGAAACAACAAGCAATGTATCCCTTTCCAATAATTTCTCTTCAACTATTCTACGCACTTCAGCATAATTCTGAGGGGAGATATCAATTCCATCATATCCTGAAGCCCTTAACTTCAATGCCCCTTCAGGATTGATTAGAATTGAAACAACATTCTCAGGTTTGACCTTGGTCTCTTGCTGTGTTTTCTCAGGCAGGAGCATCTTTATGCCCTTTTCCCGCGTGAAGACAGTGGTAGTCATAAAAAATATAATTATCAAAAAGGCAATATCACCCATTGAGGCAGTAGGAATTACAGGCTTAATTTTTTTCTTCTGCCTTAATTCCATTTATTTTTTCCTTTTCTGATAATGTTCAATTAGATAATCAATCAAACCTGCAGCAACTTCTTCCATATCCTTTGTATAGCCATCTACCTTGCCTGAAAATAAGATATGGAGGATTGCCAGGGGTGTTGCGATCAAAAGACCCCATTTTGTTGTTATTAAAGCCTCAGAGATACCACTGGCAACGATTGTCGGCTCCACTTCACCTGCTGCTGCAATTGCGGCAAATGCACGGATCATTCCGGTAACGGTTCCCAAAAATCCTAAAAATGGTGCAACCGTAGTTAAACCAGCAAGGAGCGCCATACCCCGATCAAGGAATGCAAGTTCAACTGCTGCTGCTCGTGCCGCAACTTCTTCCATTGCATCCTTACCCTTATCTGCCTTTTCCAAGATTGCTTTGGCAATCTTTGCTGCTGGTGACGATGTCTGGTCACATAAAGCAATCCCGGCGTCAACACCCTGGGCATCAATCGTTGAGATGAGTCTCTCCATAAAACTCTTCGGATTTAATCTTATTTTAATCAACAAAGAGAATAACCTTTCAATAATGATAGCAAGACCCAGGATGATGCAGATCAACAAAAGCCACATCACACTTCCACCTATTGCAAATTCTTTAACCATAGGAAAAGCCTCCTTTCTATACTTTACATTATAATTAAAACTTCTTCAATGTCAAGGGTCATTTTGAACTTGCCGAGTAATAAAGAATCCCACCTATCAATGGGAAGAGACCGGCACCGAGAAAAAGAAAACTCTCATATCTTGCAAGTCCGAGAGAACCGATGATTAAATCAAATAAATCACCCGGGCCTGCAACGCTCAAAAGGGGAAAATAGAAAATCATTCTATAGATATGAAAACCCGCTACTGCAATCAGGAAGACACTACCAATTACTGGAAAAATCCAGATTCCCTTTCCACCGATAAGCGCTAAAAGTTTTTTAAGAATTATCCCGAAAATTATTAACGAAACAATGGCAAGGAGAATTGCCACCATAAAGATTATTTCGGCAATTATGTCAGGTCTCATAAAACCTCCTGGGATTTTTCATTACTTTCCTTTGGTGACACCGTAAAACCTTAAATTTGCCAAAAGTGAAAGAATACCGGAAATAAAAAACAGTCCATAAGCAAGATAGTTAATGCCGCCTTTCGGCAGCATCATTTTACCACCAATGCCGCAGAATATCAACTGAATTAAAGCAAACAAAAGAATACCGGTGGGTGCAACAATCATAAACTGCCAGTTCGTCTTTTCACCAAGAACTATTTCATACCTTCGGGCAATTATTCCTAAGAAGATAAATGCCAGCCACAACAAGAGTGCGCCCAAAACCAGAATATAATTGGGGATAACTGCGAGGGATTGATAGGTAGATTCTTCAATCCCAAATGGGGCAGTGAATAAAACAAATTCCATAAAACCTCCTATTTTAATTTTGCCAGTAATTTATTCGTCAAATCTTTTCCTTTAGTTGGTCCGATAATCATTCCCGCAGCCTTGCCCAACGCGAAAATAAATCTTCTAATATCCTCTTCATAGAGTTCTTCTGCTTTTATCCTCTGTGCCTTGAGTTGATTCTGGAATATCCTGTCAGCAAAATCACCAAGATAATCTTGAACGATTGATTTTAACTGGTCAAGAAATTCGGGAGCGTATTTTTCTTTTAGTTTTTCTTCTTCAACCCCTTCAACCTTTTTACGAGTTCTTATCTCTTTTATCGCATTGTATATATTTTCCAGCACACCTATTTGGGCGGTAGCATATATATGGCCAACAAGGTCGTTTTCTTCAATATCGCATATCAAACTCTGATTACTCCCTTCTATCTCCAAGGTATCAATCTTTATTCCACCCAATGCACCAATTGTTTCAAACACCACAGTGGCTGTCTGTGAAAACTTCTGTCTTTGTTGCTCACCTGTTTTTGAAGTAACTGTCTCACCATCTTTTTGCGAAACGAACGGCAAGCCCAAACCACGATCTTCTATCTTATTTAATAACTCATCCACCATCTGTCCTCCTATGCCTGTTTCATTTTTTCAATTACCGCCTGAACCTTCACCCTTGCCTGTGAAGAACCCATTTCCTCAACTGCTTTCTTAACAAGAAAATCTATAAGAGTTCTCAAAATTTGGACAATATCATCTTCTTTTTCAGAAGGCGGTGTCTGTTTAAAATCCATTTTATCACCGATGATTCCAACCATCGGAAGGATGTCTGTAGCAAGAATACCAAGCCCTTGATTAAGAATCTCAATCCAGTGCGCCTTTTTACCTCCGCTCCCGAACTCTTCAACCAGCAGATTGATTTGCATTAACTTTGAACTAATACTTCTCGGAAGTTGCACCTCTATTTTCGGCGGAGGTGGTGGTTTCATTTCCTCAACCACTTTTTCTTCAACTTTTTCTTCAATAATTTTTTCTTCAGGTTTTTTTACTTTTATTTCTTCCTTAACTTCTTCTTTTTTGATTTCTTTAGGTGTAACAAGCTGTTCTTTCACACGGAGGATAAATTCTCTGGGATTCTGTTCTCTTTCCACCTCTATCCCGATATACTTACCATTGTGGAGAAAGATAATCAACCGATTTGCTCCGTAACACAAGGAAACAAAATTTATATCCCCAAGACTGAGTGTGTTTTTTATGACCTCTGCTGCCGAGGAAAAGAATGCGGTTAGATCACCGAGTGGTGAAGTTGATGACCCTTTTACCTCTTCAATTGCACCATCCTCGGCATTGACGACTGCATAGTTAATGATTCCAGCAATCTTATCCAGTACCTCCATCAACCGCTCCTTTCTATTTCAATTCTGCACTCAATTCTTCAAGTTTTCTCTTGAATAATAACTTTCCATAAATCTGTGGACCCTCAGTTCTGACGAATTCATCAAAACCCCTTCTGAATTTATCAATCTGCTCCTGAGACAATGGGTTCTGAACCGATACCTCAAAAGTTTCTTCATTAACATTTATTGAAGCACCAAGCATTTGATTTTCCGGATTCAGTTCTGTCCATCTCTTAAACCAGTTTAAACCATTTTTTCCAAAAACCTTGAATAAGGCATTAAAATATTTTAACAATCCTGCCATCAATCTCTCAGCCTCTTTGGGATCATATATCAATCCCTGCTCTTTAAGCCAGACAATTGTTTTTATTGTCTCATAACCACCAAGTTGGGACTGAGCAATTATATCATTTATTGTCCTCTTACCATCCACCATTGCCAGAACCTGCCAGTCGGTGCGGCGCAGCGCCACTGCCGATGGTAATTCCTTTGTTGATTTTGCAAGAACTGCATCCCTTGGTGGAAGACGATCTTTTATCTTTTCAAACTCAATCCGCCGTTTTTCAATATTGTCATTAAGTTTGCCTACATCTTCAGAGATTGTCTGTTCAGTTGCTCTAATCCCAGCTTCAAACACACCTTTTTCAAGATTGGCAAGAGAAAGATTTAATAATGACTCAAAACCTTTTTCTGTTCCATCAGTAGCATGAACAATATGTCCCTCCTTCAGATAAACTTCTCCATTCAATTCCCCATCGACCCTTATTACTCCGGTCTTCTTCAGTTGCACAAGAAATTGTAGTACATCAGAAAGATTGAATTCCTTTAAATTTATCTCAAAATCTGCCATTAAATCACTCCCAGCCAGCTATGCAAAAGAAAATAAACTCTGCCAATAAATAAAGAAACACGCGCCATAATTGTATAACCGAAAGAGGCACCGAAAGATATCATCATAAACCAGATTCCCATCTTTGCACCAATGCCGAGAGCTCCTTTATGCTCTTTTGAAAAATAGAAATAAATCAAGGTGAAAATTACTCCGCATATTATAAAAAGATTTGAAACTGCATTGAAAATTGAGACACCCTTTAATGGCAGAAATGTAGCCTGCAATTGGGGGAAAATATCACCTTGAACAATCTGGGTAATAGAGACTGCCATCGCCACACCCATTGTGAACGTAAGAGGAATGCGAATCATCCACGAAATTTTTGGAATGAGTGGCGCAAACATCAAAAATCCGATTAAGATCGGGAATATGTTATACCATTGAGCCTTTGTAAACAATGGTTCAAAGAGATTGGGCCAGGCATAGTCATACCATAGGACAACTGCCCAGTAACCCGCTGAAACACCAACAAATATGTTTTCGGCAATTTTATAGAAAGGGTTATCTTTATATAAAAATGAGTATATTGCAAGTGTTAGGAGCGCTCCAATCCATATTCCTATCGCATTTATCATTTCTTTCTCCTCTGATACAATAGTATCACATTTCCGAGCGCAATAAAACCAACAAGAAGAATATGGACAATGGATTGTGAATCCATCCCCTGCAATCCCCTGCCTTTTCTGGACACCAATGTTTCATACTCCGCTGCGCCTTTTAATCCACCGAGGAGCCCTACCAATTGTTTTGAACTCAAATATGGATATTGTTGGGGAGCCATTATCGCGGTGGTTGCGCCGCAGATAGGGACACCATACCTCGCATGAAAATAGAGTATCCAGTGTATAATACCAGGGTCGCCTGCAGAAAATGTCATCACCATTGATAAATCCCTTGCTGATTTCACTCTCTTACCTAGTGGTAGTGAATCTATCGGAGTTCCTTTATAATCAACCTTTATCACATCCGAGAAATTTCGACCCAAACTCAATAGCATAACTGCACCACCGGGGCGATAACCAACATTGATATAATCCTCACCGTATATCTTATTATAGTTATGTGCAATTTTATTCAAGGCAATATTACCGAGTTCACTTCCTGCAGGCCAGAGACCCATCATATAAATTTTTAAATCCTTCCTGAAGCAATGCTCAATAAATGCCTCAGTTGCAGGGTACAGCTCTGCTTCACTTCCTGGGTCATAGTCAGTTGAAATAAGTACCACCGAACCAGGAGGTAAAGATTCAACTTTATCGTAAACACTTCTCACGGGCTTTGTAATATCCACTGGTAGATTCAAAGGTACAATCATCGGAATAATAACTGCTAATGCAACAAGCAAAAATATGATTCTACGGTCGAGATGAGCAAGCGAGTCAATAATATTCATAATTGAAACCTCTGATGATTTAAAAAGACTAACACCTTAAATTTAATCCTTAAGCTATTTTTACAATCTTGTTTAGGATTTCGAATTTCGAATTTCGGATTTTTATTTCTCACTTCCTCCTCCCATATAACTTCTCTCAATACCTAACAGCACGCGTAATGCCATTGAGATCAAACCGAGGTCAATGCCAAATAATATGCCTCTCTTTGCCGCAGTATTTGGAACTTGCATTATCCATTCAACCAGTTCAGGGAACTTATTCCATATTTTATAACCAATAGGAATCCTTCCGATCATAACGATTACTGCTGCAATAAGAAGAAGAGTCGCTTCAGGGGTCTTCGCCCTGAATGCCCGGAATGAAGCAGATGCTACAAAAAAGGCAAGCAGAGAAAACATTGTGGCACCAAGTGGAACTTGAAAGTTTTCAAAAAAATATAAAAATATTCTTGAATCCCTGCCTCCAATAAAGCCTGTTCCGAGCATAATCCCAAGGAAAAATAAAAGTATGATACTATATTGCCAATCTTTTAACTTCCTTTGAATTTTATCTACATTAATTTTTATCAAATTGAAGATACCAATAAAAACAAAGAATGCCGCAACACCCTGATACCATAACTGGAGCAATTGAGCACTGTCCTGGGCAAATTTTGCTGGAATAAAGAAAGCAACAAGCATAAAGAATCCACAGCAGAAAACAATTATTAAAGGTAAGACTATCTTCATTCTATTGTATCAAAAAGATTTATAAAAAACTGCCAGTCAAAGAGCTGGCTTATAACACCGATAATTATCACTACTATGAATATCAACTTCCCTAAATCCTGTCCTTTGAGAGACCCCAATTGGACCGGCTCCTGAGATAGGTATGCACTTGCTGCATACAACTCTTCACCTAATAATGTATAATCACAGGCAGCAACGAAAAACGGAAGCTGGTCAGGCATTGCAGTTCCGGCAATCTGCACTGCACCCGTTGAATGGCCGGTTTCAGCAAGAATTAAAGATTCAGCATAAAATGTACCAAGATAGAGATTAGTTGCAGGTTTCTCCCGAACCATAATACCATCAACTGCCGAAACATAAGCAAATTGATCATCAGTGATATATCTAATGTTGTCTGGATTATACCAGTCCGGACGGCCTACCCGTGTTGCTGATTCCTTCACCACCTGTTGTGCCATAGTCATTGCCATTGAACGGCTCGTAGGAACATAAAGAGGCGTCCCATATTCTGCAGTCTTTTCAGCTACCCTTGATAAGATACTCATTGAGGCGATAGTCTGGGGATCATCAATATCCATAATTCCTGGTACATACAAGACAGGTTTTCCCATCTCGGTAGCTCTACCAATCGCTTCCTCTATTGCGTATAATGCAGGAATTTTTCTCACAAACAATCTGCCACCCCTTCTTGCGCGAGTTATGTAGATAATTACTGCAAGGAAAAGAATAATTATACATACTCCCATAGGAATTCGAGATAAGTTAATATACTGCATAACTGGATTTATCGGTCCAATAGTATTGGAAAAAACTGATTCACTATCACTTATCCCACAAATTTTGTAAAAATAAGCATCATTACTGTTCAAATGGGAATCTTCATAGCCATTTTCATTACCTTCAACCTCGTCAATTTTTTCAAAAATTCCTTTTAATTCTGTTTTGCGGTAGATTTCAAATTTCTGATATGCTTCAGCGCTTTCCCATTTCAAAATTATACTTGAACCATCGTCATTGGGTTTATCATACCCTTCAAGAAATATATAGGGTATATTAAAGATTAATAAAGTTATCCAAAACATCTATTAATTTTATTCAAATAAATTTAATTGTCAAGGCGGAAGTGACACCAT
>JBDRWA010000096.1:0-8522 GCA_039802145.1 Caldifarciminota bacterium
AATCAATTCTTAATAAACCCGGAATTAAGATTTTAAAAAATTTTTTGTCATACTATAAAGAAGTTAACTGGAATTCTAAGATAAGAATAAAAACAAGGGAGGAATATTGCGCATAATAAATTATAAAGATTTGAAAAAAGATTTCTTTAAATGTCAACCTACATATAGTATTGCTGATGTTTATAAAATAATTAAAGATGTAAAAAAGAACGGAGACCGGGCAGTTGAAAGATACACAAAAAGATTTGATAAAGTTCTGATCAAAGACTTCAGGGTCAGACCCCAGGAACTTAGGGATGCATACGATAACATAGATTCTGATATTCTGAATGCAATCAAAAAGGCAAAAAGAAATATTGAAAAGTTTTCCTTAGCACAGTTAAGACAATTAAAAGACTTTAAAATTGCTATAACAAAAGGTGTATATGCTGGGCAGAAGATAATACCGATAAAAAGAATTGGAATCTATGTACCGAGTGGCAAATTTCCCCTTGTTTCAACGGTCTTGATGTGTGGGGTACCGGCAAAGGTTGCTGGTATAAAAGAGATTGTATTGTGCTCGCCACCAACCCATAATAACTCAATCCATCCGGCAATCCTTGCTACTGCATATCTTATCGGTATTAAAGAAGTTTATAGGGTTGGCGGCATTCAAGCAATCGCTGCACTTGCTTATGGAACCGAAAGCATAAAGTCTGTAGATAAAATTTTTGGTCCGGGTAATATCTATGTTGCGACCGCAAAGAAACTTGTTTATGGGGATGTTGGCATTGATTTCATTGCCGGTCCGAGCGAGATTTTAATAATTGCTGATAAAACAGCAGAAGCAAAAATTATTGCTGCTGATTTACTTGCCCAGGCAGAACATGATATAGATGCAAATGCAATTTTAATCACTAACTCAAAAGGACTTGCAGAAAATGTAAGAAAAGAAGTAGAAAAGCAACTCCAAAAACTAAAGACTAAAGAAATAGCCGATGCTTCTCTGCGAAAAAATGGGTTTATAATCCTTGTCAAAGATATAGGACAAGCAATAGAAATTGCTAATAAGAAAGCACCCGAGCACCTTGAACTGCAGGTGAGGAACCCAGATAAATTTATTAATAAGCTGAGAAACTATGGTTCGCTATTTATTGGAAAATATTCTGCAGAGGTACTTGGTGATTACAGCAGTGGTTTGAATCATACCTTACCAACCGGGGGTTCAACAAGATATACTGGAGGGTTGCATATAAAGGATTTTGTAAAGATCCAGACAATTCTAAAGGTGAATAAAAATGGATTTAAGAAGGTCGGACCGATTGCTGAAAAATTTGCACAGATAGAAGGTCTAAACGGCCATTTTAATTCAATTGGAATAAGGTTTGATTATTGACTTTTATAAAAAGTATTTTATAATTACATAAAGGAATTATATTATGTTTTTTCTCGCATTTCTTATTTTCGATGGTTTTCCCCAAGAACAGATTAGTGAGGCATTAAAATCAATCGATTCAATTCATTGGGAAAATTTGGTGTC
Source organism: Caldifarciminota bacterium (assembly GCA_039802145.1). GTDB lineage: Bacteria > Hydrothermota > Tepidihabitantia > SM23-42 > JAOAFX01 > JAOAFX01. The sequence continues at coordinate 1,520 of JBDRWA010000096.1, forward strand.
AACAAAACCTTATGCTAAGCACAATGGTTTTAGCCTTGGGCAGTTTATAAACAAAAAAGATTGTCTGCCAGAAATTTCTCTTCTCAAAGATAATGTAGGGGATAGTGTTGATTGTTTAAAATTTATTCCTCTTTATGAGACAGATATTACAGAAGAGAGAGATTATTCCTTGAATAACCTTCGGATATCACCCAATCCTTTTAATCACTACATCAAAATCGAATACCCAAATCGCGAAAGAGTTGCCTTTGAATATAGATTATATGATATTACAGGAAGGGGCTTACAAAAACAGAGATATAATGGCTGTAAAATTGATACTGCCCAACTTCCCCAAGGGGTATATTTTATCTGCCTTGAGAAAGGCGAAAATAAGGTTATAAAAATGATTGTGAAGATAAAATAAAAAGGGGGTAAAATGTTTACAATATATTTCCTTGCCTTGAACTTTTTAATCTCCCAGGAGATGATCGTCAGGGTATATGTTCCAACCTGGCAGGAACTCCAGAAGATACCCGGCAAGCCACTGGAGATAGCCGCAGGAAGATATGGAGAATGGTATGATCTGGTTGTTGATAGGAACGGGCTTGACCGTGTTATTGCGTCAGGTTTACCATATGAAGTTACTGTTTATAGTCTTGAACTTGAAAAAGAAAAGGTCAGAGGCAATTATCTGAATTATACACAGATTGTCGATTCATTGAGGCGTTTTGTCCAGAATTATCCTGCACTCTGTAAGATGGATTCTTTGCCACTGCGAACTTATGAAAATAGATGGATTTACGGAGTGAAGATTTCGGATAATGTTCATCTTGATGAGTTTGAACCAAATTTTGAGATTGACGGATGTATACATTCAAGGGAGTGGGCAACACCGCAGGCGGTTTTATTCTTTGCTGATTCAATGCTACGTTCTTATAATGTTGTTCCGGAGATAACCGAGATAATAAATACTACACAGATTTATTGTATTCCAGTACTAAATGTTGATGGCTATGTGTATGACTGGCAATATTATCAGGGCGGTTGGCGTAAAAACCGAGAACCATTTGGCGGTGCAATCGGCACAGATTGTAATCGGAATTATTCGGGTGCCTGTAACGGGGATGTTGATGGCTACTGGGGGGCGGCTGATGAAGGACAGGTTTCACATTATCCTTCAGACCAGACCTTTTGCGGGGCCTATGGTTTCAGTGGAGATGAAGTCCGTGCCCATGCAATGTATATCCGTCAGCGAAATATCACAACAGGATTTTCTTTGCATAGTTATGGAGAACAGGTGATGTGGCCCTGGGGGTACAAGGCAGCAGGAACACCTGATGCAGCGCTTTATAACGCAAAAGGTAATTATATGGCAAGTATGATGCAGTGTGTGAATGGCGGTACTTATACACCAGGGCAATCTTATAACAATCCTTATCCAACCTGTGGAAATGCCAGAGACTGGGTTTATGGCTATAATCATTATGTAAATGGATTATCAGCACTATTTTATGGTTCAGAGATTGGAACTGCTTTTTATGAACCCGTTGCAAACCTTGATTTTATTTCACGACAGGTATTCAAGGCAGCAAAATACCTCGCCGGTTTTGCAGATTCATTGATTTTAGTTGCTGAAGGCATGGTCCCGCCACCCCAGATTCATCCAATTGATACTGTATCACCAAATTTCACTCTTATCTGGCATCCAAAGAATACTTATGATAACCATCCGACACAATGGGAGCTCGTCCGCCTATCAAATCCAAGTATCAAGACCGATAGCCTTGAATCCGGCACCGGACGCTGGCTTTTACAGGGATACAGGATTTCAACAGCTCAATCCCACTCACCAACACGAAGCCTCTGGTCCGGTGATTCAGCAAATATGAATTATGCGGCAACCACAATTCATCCTTATCTTGTTCAACCCGGAGATTCTTTTACTTTCTGGTGTCGCTATACTTTGGAGAATAACTATGATGTTACGGTTGTTGAGGTATCTGAAAATACAAAAGAATGGTTTAGTCTTGATACAACCAGATTCACCGGTTCGCAAACTTCGTGGATACGCAAGGCATATTCCCTTGCTAATTGGGTTGGTAAATCGGTTTATTTTAGATTCAGAACGATGTATGACGGTTCGGCTCAATCGGGCGGATTCTATGTTGACGATATCAGTCCGGTCTGTTTTTTCAATAATATAAGTGTCATTTCCAATAGCATAACAGATACTACATATACATTTTCCAATCATCCACTTGGTGAATACTACTTTTATGTCCGTGGCTATAATACCACCTGGGGATGGGGTGATTATTCCTGTCTTGAAAAGGTCTTTGTGAGCAATGTTGGGGTCGGTGATAAAACAGGATATGATAAAACAAGCGAATTTTCGCTTACTATATACCCGAACCCATTTAAAAATCAATGTGTGATTAAATTCCAGTTCCCAAACAATTCCGCATTTCGCGAACCGCAATCCGCAATCTCATTAATGGTTTATGATGTTTCAGGTCGGGTGGTTAAACCATTCAACCATTTAACCATTCAACCATTTAACCAGGTTATCTGGGATGGAACAGACAATTCAGGTAAAAAACTTCCTGCTGGTATTTATTTTGTCCATCTTGAAACAGGAGATTATAAGAAAATAGAGAAGGCAATTCTTTTAAGATAGAAGTTTCTTGACATTGCATAAAATTTTGATATATTTATCCATAATGAGAGAATGGATTCTGTTTATTTGTGCATTATTCATTGCTTGCAATAAGCTACCATTGGGTGAAGAAGAACTTAATGAGCGCGGATATTTTGAAGCCATCACTATCAATCTGCCCTATTATGTCTCATTTACTGAGTCAAAGGCGATTCCACTTGGGACTTCCCAGAATCTCATAATTGGCAAAGATAATAAATACGAATCGCGCATTATCTTAAAATTCAATTTTTCTGACACAACCTACCAGGGACTTGATCAGATAAAGTTGATACTATTTAAAAATAAAAATTTCCACAATGATACATTAAAATTCAGCGTCCATGTTTTGACCAATGAATTTTCTGAAACTGAAGCAACATGGTATAAAAAGGATAACACAGATTTGTGGACAAATCCGGGCGGCGATTTTGAAGTTGATTCTTTGAGATGGGGTGAGATAAAAGGTGATTCCTGCGTGGTGTACTTTAATTACATAGATCTGGGGAGAATAAAAAATGGCAAGGGAATAATTTTAATTCCTGAAAATACGGGTTTTTGTGCCTTTTACGCACGAGAATCAGGTAAGTTATCACGTTTTCAACTTGTAAAAAATGGTGTGATAAGTTCTATACCCCTCCAAGCTGATTGCCACATACTAAAAATTGACACCTTTCCTAATTACTGGGAAGATTGGTTAGGCAGTGGTGTTTCGTTTCGGAATTATGCAAAATTCAGTTATGACACGATACTCAATGGCACCAAAGCAATATATGGTGAATTGACATTCAGGTCAATTGGTTATTATGGAATGCGCGATTCCATTGAAATAGGTGTAAAGTATCTCAAAAAACCATTCATTGGATTTGATACAGAACTCGGTCCCCAGATTGCCTTAAAAAAATTTGCTTTGAGTGATACACTATTTGCCCTTGATATTGTTCAGTATGTCCAGCGGATTATTGAACATCCGGATTCTAATTTTGGAATGTTTATCTATCTATCACCAGAAGATTATGATATTGCAAATATTAAGCTGGTTACAGGTTCTCATCGGCTGAAAGTTGGATATATTAAACCACCTGAGGAAAGATGAAATGAGAAATTTCAAATGGAAATGCCGAATATCAAATTTATTTTAAAGAATGGCTCTTAAAAATATGCCGAAGCTTTTTAGTTATCCGATTTTTCAGCAAAAGTCTATTAGTGAGGTGAAAAGACAATGAATATCATTATACTTTCAATATTTGCTGCATCGGTTTTTTCTATAGAGGGGCTCGGCCAGGACCAAAAAATTTTCAGAACCCCTTTTTATGGACAGTTAACCACTGCCCAGATTGAATTCTCACTAATACCCGAGTTTACCATATTAAATAAAGGTACTGCTATTCGTGGATTGTTCTGGACTAATCCTTTTTTCCTTAACCTGAAAATTCCTGTTTACCGAGGGCTGATGTTTTCTTTCGGTACTCAGGAGAGATACAATCAATCATTTGACATATATAGTAAGATTGAAAATCTTGAAATGTATGCCCGGGGCAGGGGCAGCATTGAGGAAATATATCTTCAATTAAATCAAAGGCTTAATTTTGCTGAGATTTTTTTTAGTGGTTCTTATTTATACGGTAGTTCAATGGAAATATGGAATTACGCTATAGGTAGTTATTACATTTCTGATACTTTTTCATACAGATACAACGGCAGGGCACTCAGTGCGGGATTACAACTCTTTTTCCTTTCCTGTTATTACGAAGGGCTCGGCAGGTTGAATATGGAAAAAGCAGAAAGTGATACAATTTATGACCTTTCTCAAGTCTTGGGCTTTGGTATTGAACACAGATTAAAAGATTGGAATTTATCATTATTCTTTGAGCACTCATTCGGGAAAGAAATCAATACGGTGAATCGCCTTAAGATAATAGGTCAAAAAAATAATATTGGTCTTTCTTATGCATATAATCCTTGGTATTTAAACAGAATCCAGGAGCATTCAATTGGATTTATATACAAATTGGCATTGAAGAATTTTGCAAAAGTTTTTATCAAACCTGATATAGGTCTTAGAATAAAGAGTGAATTAAGGGAATTCGTATTTATCCCGGAGCTCAAACTTGTGCTTGAAGAAGTTTTTGCAAGAAGAAAAAAGTAATTTGTTAAATGGTTTAAATTATCTGCTCTTTTATGAAACCTAAAATTTTACTACTTGATGATGAAGAAAGTCTCTTAAAATGGCTTTCTTACGCATTGCAGGAAAATGGTTACGAAGTATTTGCAACAACTGAACCAAGAAATGCCCTTAATCAATTAAAATCTGAAAGATTTGATTGTGTAATAAGCGATATAAGAATGCCGGGTATGGATGGTTTTCTTTTTTTAAAAAATGTTCGGGCAATCTATCCAAATCTCCCTGTAATTTTCATAACCGCTTATGGCTCAATGGAATCGGTAATAAATGCTTTAAGGGACGGTGCGAGTGATTATATATTAAAACCTTTTGGCATTGAGGAAATTCTTAATAGGATAAGGGTAAATTTAAGAAAAGAAAAAGAAAAACCCATAGAGATAATCGGTGAGAGCAAAGTAATGAAAAACATTTTGAACCTCGTTGATAAAATTGCCCAAACCGATACCACAGTTTTGATACTTGGAGAATCCGGCACAGGCAAAGAATTGATTGCACGGGAAATCCACCGTAGATCAAAAAGGGCAAGTTATAATTTTGTAACAATCTCCTGTGCTGCATTGCCCGAGACACTTCTTGAGAGTGAATTGTTTGGTTATAAGAAAGGTGCATTTACCGGTGCAACTACTGATAAGAATGGTTTATTTCTTGTTGCAAATAAGGGTAGTTTCTTCCTTGACGAAATTGGTGATACACCGGGTTCAATCCAGATGAAAATATTGAGACTCCTTGAGGAAAGAGAAATTGTGCCTCTTGGTTCAACAAAACCCATAAAAGTTGATGTCCGTCTCATCGCAGCAACAAACAAAGACCTATATGAAGAAGTAAAACAGAAGAGATTCCGCGAGGACCTTTATTACCGTTTGAATGTAATTCCTATCACCCTTCCCCCATTACGCCAGAGAAAAGAAGATATTCCTTTACTCGCCGAGCATTTTTTGAAATCCATTTGTGAGCGAGAGAATCTCGGAGAAAAAAGATTGATGAAATCAACGATTGAGATACTTAAAAATTATTCCTGGCCCGGCAATGTGCGTGAATTGAAACATATTATAGAAAGGGCATCGGTCCTTGCTGATACCTATTACATCAAACCTGAGCATATAAATCTTCCGGGGGTAAAGATTGAACCATTAAAAAAACTTGAAGACAATGAAATTAAAAGGGCATTAAAGGAATGCAATGGCAATATTACTGAGGCAGCGAAGAGATTGGGAATAAGTAGAGCAACTCTGTATCGGCGAATACAGGGGAAGAAAGCAGGAAAGTAAGAAGATAAAAAACGAGACTTAAGTGTCGCAAAATGAGACAATGGATAAAAGATGAGACGGGTCTTTAACAAAAACCAATGAAATTTCAAGCGGTTTTTGTGGAGTAGCTGGCACGCTTTTTGCATATAATGTAAGTAGAGCCAAGAATTTGAATAAAGGATCTTGGTCTCGTAAATATACGTTCTTTGACAAGACTATTGACAATCCCGAAAATATGATTATAATCTTAAAATAGGATTGTCAATAAAATGTAATAAAAAACGGGCTTTCTGGTAGTACGAATTAAACGAATGATTACCGAAAACGATAGACAACTTATAGTCTTTTTCTGATAATCTGATATACTGGCACCCTGATCTGTGCCCTAAAGCCCGGATAAAATGTTAAAGGTTGAAAGTTAGGGTTTATTAACCTGAACTTTATAACCCGAAACAAGTAAAGGGTTGCAAGAGCAACCTTTCTTATACGGGGGCACTTTGTTAGTAAATATACTTGGTTAAATGGTTAAAATAACCATTAACCAATTTCTGTAACTCCAATTCAAAATCCGCTTAAGGTGGCGGGTTTTGTAAGGAAAACAAGGAGGTACACAATGAAGAAGGGTTTTACCCTCATTGAATTGATGGTCGTGGTGGTGATCATCGGTATTCTGGCCGCAATTGCTATTCCGAACTTTATGGCAATGCAGCAGAGAGCAAAAGAATCATCCTTGAAGAATAATATGCATACCATGCAGACTTCAGTGGAAGATTTGAATACACGCGGCGCTGATGCATATCCAGTGAACTTAAATACTACAGTTGCCCAAATAAATACTGCGTATCCTTCAACGGGCCCAGATGCTAATATGTGCGTAGCGGAAAATCTAATTTC
>JBDRWA010000097.1:0-8517 GCA_039802145.1 Caldifarciminota bacterium
GGATTGTGCCTGGTTTCTTTCCACTTATACATACATCAATTATTATTGTTAATGCTGGTTGAAATTTTCTAATCTCGCCTGAATAATTCTCGGGTGCCTCACCACAATCAATTAATAAAATCTCTTTACATTTCTGCTTTTTCAGTTTGGGTATAAGCATTTTAATTATCAAAGGTCCGACCCCATCATCGCCTTTCTGTATATTCCCTACTCCTAAGATACATACCTTCTGAACATTTTTAATTCTTCTTTTTAGAATATTAACCCATTGGTTTGGCATCAAGATATTATAAAACAAAAAACAATGAAGTCAATGTTATCTTAAAAATAAAAATTTATCCTTGACAAAAGTTTTTATATGATTATAATACTATAGTTATGAATCGTGCTTTTACGATCATATTTATAGGACGAAATAATTTTTTAAAAAGTATATTTATATCAGACCGTATTTTTATTTTCATTTTTTCAATTTTTGCTGGGATAACACTCAGTACCATCGTTCTTTTAATACACAACACAAAACTTTCTATCGCTGAAATGAAACAAAATATTGCTGAAGAACAATACAAGGAAAATTCTAAGAAGATTGAGCAATTGAAAAATTGTATTGCAGGATTAAAACGACAATTAGATAACCTAATCACTCTTGATAATAAACAGCGTACTTTTCTCCAGATAGCTTCAATCCATCCCGATGTTTGGTCAATGGGTATTGGCGGAGTACGAAACTCTCCCCGGGTTTCAAATTTATCTGTTTATAATACTGAAGTCCTTGAAGAATTATACAGGTCAATTGATATCCTGAAGGGTCAGGTAAAGTTGAGAGAAATGAGCCTCCGTGAACTTGAGAATAAAATTATCCAGAATTACGACCTCTGGAGGCGTGTTCCTTCAATAAATCCGGTTCCCGGAGCTGAAATAAGTTCAGGTTTTGGTTATAGGATAGACCCCTTTGAGAAAGATGTGAGGATGCACGAAGGTTTAGATTTGACTGCATCCAAAGGGACACCGGTATATGCTACCGCAGATGGTATTGTCTCTTTTGCTGACTGGAATATGGGGTATGGATATGTGGTTGACATTGAGCATGGATATGGTTTTGTAACGAGATATGCTCACCTTTCAAAAATTTTAGTTCAGGAAGGCGAGTTAGTAAAACGCGGGCAGATTATTGGAAGGGTGGGTGGCACCGGCAGGGCGATCTGTCCTCATTTACATTATGAAGTTATTGTTGCCGGGATAAAGGTAAACCCAATCAATTATATTGATTTTAATAATGTAATTTTTGATTAAGATTATTCACAGACCTTCTAAAATTAGAAGTTGATTATGAACGAGATAGTAGGAATGATTCTTGCCGGCGGTCGGGTTGATGAATTACTCACCCTCACCGAAAGGAGACCCAAGGCAGCAGTTCCTGTATTTGGAATTTACCGTTTTATTGATTTTGTCCTCAGTAATATGATGCATTCAAAGATTGATAATGTTGGCGTATTATCCCAATTCAGACCCTTCAGCCTTATGCGTCATATTGGAACCGGAGAACATTGGGATTTTATCGGTAGAAAACGCGGGATAAGGATACTACCCCCTTATAAGGGGCTTAAGGAATCGGATTGGTATCGCGGAACTGCGGATGCAGTGTATCAAAATATTTCCTTTATTGAAGAATTTAATCCTGAATATGTACTTATTGCGGCAGCAGACCATATCTATCATATGGATTATAAAAAGGTTTTTGATTTTCATAAAAAGAAAAAGGCTGATGTAACTGTTTGCTTCACAAGGATAAAAAATAAATATCCCTGGTTTGGCTATGGGGTAATTGAAAAAAATGGAAAGCTGGTAGAATATCAGGAGAAACCTGAGAAACCTCCTTCTGATTGGGTATCAATGACTATCTACATTTTCCGCACTGACTTACTTCTTGAGTTATTAAGGAGGAATGTTCAGGCTGATTCACACGAGTTCGGACGCGATATAATTGCAAATTTAACGGGAAAGTTTGCGGTTTATGGTTATAAATTTTACGATTACTGGTCATATGCTCGGACAATTGATATGTATTACAGAACCAATATGGAATTGCTTGAAGGTAAAATAAGACTGGAACAATGGCAAGTGTGTACCAATCTTGTTGAAGGTTGTGCATTAAGAGACCGCTTGCCTGCAAGAATTGAAGGGAAGGTTATCAACTCATTTATTAGTGATGGTTGCAAGATAAAAGGAACAGTAATAAATTCAATTCTTTCACCTGGAGTAATTGTTGAAGAAAATGTTCATATCATTGATTCAATTATATTACATGATAGTGTGATAAAAACTGGGGCAAGATTAAAAAAGGTTATATGTGATAAAAATTGCGAAATCGGTGAGAATGTTGAAATTGGCTTTTTTGGCGAAAATACTCCTTCAAAAGAATTTACCGAACTACTAAAGACTGGAATCACTATTTTAGGCAAAGCGGTAAAGATTTTGTCAAATGTTAAGATTGGTGCTAATACCGTGATTTACGCTGAAAAGAATATTAATGAAAAAATAATTGGTCCGGGGAGTACAATAAGATGAAAAAAGAGATTATTGCATTCCTGCTTGCCGGTGGTGTTGGTTCGCGCTTGAGTATACTTGCCCGATTGCGTGCTAAACCAGCCATACCATTTGGAGGTATTTATCGTATTATTGATTTCACAATGAGTAATATTGCCAATTCAAACATTGATGTGGTCGGTGTGCTAACCCAGTACAAACCATTATCCTTAATGGAGCACATTGATAATGGTAGGCCGTGGGATATATTTGGAAAAACAAGACTCGTTGAGATCCTGCCGCCAAAAACAGGTGAAGAAATATCTGACTGGTATAAAGGAACATCGGATGCTGTCTATCAAAATCTTAATTTTATTGATGATTTTTCACCAGCAATGGTATTGATACTGTCTGGAGACCATATATACCGGATGGATTATAATAAACTTTGCAATTTTCACATAAAGAAGAAGGCAGATGTTACGATTAGTTTAATCAGAGTTCCAATTGAACAGGCACACCATTTTGGTATTGCCAGATTGAATCGTAATGATATGGTTATTGATTGGGTAGAAAAACCCCAGAAACCCGAGTCAAATCTTGCTTCAATGGGGATTTATGTCTTTAACACAGAAATACTTAAAAATACATTGCAAGAATCGGCGCAAAAAGGAGGGGTTGATTTTGCAAAAGATGTCATCCCCCTATTATTAAAAAAAAGCGCAAGGGTATTCGGATTTGAATTTAAAGACTACTGGCGGGATGTCGGTACGATTGATGCCTACTGGCACTGTAATATGGATTTATTAAATACAAATTCAGGATTAGATATAGAAAATTGGAATATAAGGACTAACCTGTTTGTTAGAGGTGAAATTGGTGCGAGGACTCCTGCTTTTATTAGTAGGGCTGCTTGTATTTCTAACTCACTCATTTCGTCAGGTTGTATTATAGAAGGGACTGTCCAGAATTCAGTAATTTCACCGGGCGTAGTAGTTGAAGAAAATGCAAAGGTCGTTGATTCAATTATCTTTCATAATGTAGTTATTAAAAAGGATGCATCCCTATTAAAAACGATTGTTGATAAAAATGTAAAAATTGGGAAGGGAACAACTATTGGAGCAGGGGATTTTAGACCGAATAAAACTTTGGGCAAAAATCTTTCTACGGGTATCACTGTTATAGGCAAAAATGCAATCATACCTGACAGAGTCATTATTGGAAAGAATTGTATTATATCGTCAGGATTAGATTTATGTAGAACAAAAATAAAAAAGATTGATTCTGGCTCAACATTTTGAGATTTTACTTTTGTCAATTAAATCTAATTTGTAGTTTTTTACAAAGACTTCTTCAAAGTCATATACATCCACGAAATCCTCAATCTTATCTTCATCTGTTTTACTAAGAATCCCTTCATTAACCATATTGAAGACAATATTTCCGAAATCAATGGTTTTTTTTACACCCCAGTGCTCAAATACCATTTTAGCCAGAGACCCAAACCTTTTTAAAGCCAACTCCTTGATTCCTTCTAATAATTGTCTACCCGTAACATGCCTTTCTACTTTAAATTTTTCACGGGCATAATAAAGAGATTCTAAAACAAATATGTATGCTTCCATTTTGTATCTCGGGTCATTTTTCAGAATATTATCAAATATAATGTCTTTTGCCATTTAAAAAATATTACTCAAAATTATGAAACAAGTCAATAAGTTTCTTATTACCCTTGATTTTTACAGAAGTTTAGGTAAAATTCATTTATGATTATTAAAAAAATTGATGAAGTAATCCCAGAGATACCAAAGATGCCGGGAACCAAAGAAGTAAGCCTTAAGTGGCTAATAACCAAAAATGATGGTGCGCCCCATTATGCAATGCGTGTATTTACGATTGAACCAGGTGGAGAGATACCTGTCCATACACATAACAATATGGAACACGAGATATTTATAATTGAAGGAGAAGGGATTATGATTGACGGAATATCAGAAATTCCTGTAAAAAAAGGTGATGCGATTTTAGTTCTGCCCAATGAAAAACACGGTTTTGTTAACAATGCAGACAATCCATTTAGATTTATCTGTATCATACCAATCATTTAATAATCTGTGGAATCTTTTGATATAATTGTTGTCGGTGCGGGTCCTGCTGGAAGCAGTGCTGCATACACGGCTGCAAAAGAAGGTTTAGCGGTCGCATTATTTGAAGAACATCCACAGATTGGAATCCCGTTACAATGTGCTGAAGGATTATCAAGAAGTACAATAAAAAATTATTTAGATATAAAGCCAGAATGGACCGCAGTTTCACTTCAAGGGTCAATTGTGCGTGGTCCCACAGGTGGAGAGTTCAAAATTGAATATCCTAATGTTGGCTGGGTCTTAAATAGAAAGATATTTGATAAGGAACTTGCCTCTCTTGCAATAAGCAAAGGCGCAGTATTAAAGACGAATGCAAAGGTAGTTAAAATTGAGGATGGTATGGTTGAAGTAAACGAATATGGAAAATTAAAAAAATATCGCTTCAGATTTATAATCGGTGCTGATGGAATAAGTTCAATGGTAGGAAGGTGGCTGGGAATTGATACAAGATTGGGAGTAAATGAAATTGAGGTATGTGCTGAGTACTTCATTGAGAATATAAAGATTGAACCAAATTATACATATCTTATATTTGATAATAAAATTGCTCCAGGTGGGTACGCCTGGGTATTTCCTAAGTCAAAAGATTCCGCAAATGTTGGACTTGGCATATCACCGCTGACGGCTAAAAAAAGGGCAAAGGAATATCTGGATGAATGGGTAAAAAGCGAATTTCCCAGTGGTGTGATTAAAGAAAAAATATTTGGTGGTGTGCCCGCAAAGATTTTAAAAAAATTTTCGGGGAAAAATTTTTTTCTGGTTGGTGATGCGGCAAGGTTCACTGATCCTTTAAGCGGCGCTGGGATCGCCAACGGAATTAAATCGGGTATGATTGCGGGTAGAAATGCGGTTTTAAGACTAAAAAACAAAAAAGACTTCTTTGAAAAAGAAATTGAGAAAGAAATACTTTCAGAAATAAGATTTCACAAAAAGGTGAGGGATATTTATTTAAGATTGAATGAAAATGACTATAAAAATATCTTTGAAATTGGAAAAAGATTTTTTTCAGGAAAGACAATAACCGATATAAATACCCGCGAAATTGTAGGAGAAGTTATTAAAAATCTTCCTTCTCTTTTACCACTCTGTATACGTCTTTTATTTTAAAGAAATTTCAACCGGATAACTTATCTCTCCAATTATCGTTTTAACATATGCCTTTGCTTTAATACTATAAGATGCAGTTTTGAATCTTATTGCCTCAACAATTGCCTGACCGATTTTTGTATATTCAAGGGTTATTGTTGTGGTAAAATTTTCTGATTTGCCAGCCGGCACCTTCAATCCTTTACCCGTTGTTCCAGAAAAAACACCCGTTTGATTAACATAAAATGTATAATCAAGTTTATCAAGGGTTGCGTCAACTTTATTCGGATTCTGCATTTTTAGTTCAAAGTCAATCTTCATATCAGAGAATGTAAAATCATAGGCATTTACAGAGATAAAAGTGAATTTACATTCTTTTACTGCCAGGCGTTCTTTTATTGCCGAACAGGCAATAATAACTAATAGCAAAAATATTTTACTTTTATTCATGACCAAGTATAAACCATTTCAATATAAAGTCAAGACATTTAATTACTGGGTCCTCTCTATTTTTATAGAATGCTTTCTTTAGTTTCAATAAAACCTATAGAAATTTCATATTCATAAGACTGTAGCGGCAGACCTTGGTCTGCCGATATTTGAAAAACCGAGTAAACTCGGCCACTTCATTTCAATCGGTAGTTTGATAGTTAGAAATAATTTGAACGAAAGAGGAGAAGTCTCAGATTGAATTACTGATAAAATAAGAGGGGAGGCTATACCTCCCCTCTATCACATTATTTCTTCTTACCTTTCCTCTTTGTTTTCTTTGTAGCACACTTAGGCATTTTACCCCCTTTTTATATAAAAATTATACACATAATTTTTATTATGTCAAGCGAAAAGTGCAAATAAAAAAATGCTGGTTGATTTTTTTTGAAATTTTAATATAATTACTTATGAAGGAAATGAAAATTGGATTTTTGAATATAAATACAAAATCTGATGTTCCGGTGCCACCTTCTAAAAAAGATTTTATGGTCTGGATTGGTCCGGTGATGATGACTGTGGCGCTTGGTTTAGGCACAAGCGAAGTCATACTTTACCCACATCTGACATCGCGATTTGGTGTGGGGTGGCTTGGTTTGATGGTCCTTACATTATTTTTACAGACGGTCTGGGCACAGGAACTTGCACGTTGGACTGTAGTATCTGGAGAACATGCAGTCCAGGGTAATGCAAGAATTCTTTCTTATCCTGGGGCAATCATTTCTATCAGTCTATTTATGTTTCTTGCATTTATGTTGCCAGCATGGGCAACAGCCGCTGCTTCAGCACTGAGAGAAATTTTAAATTGGCCTGTGGATGTGAGGACCGGCACAGTATTCTGGGCATATATAACTTTTATCATTGTATTTTTGGTTGTTTTTCTTTCAAAGATTGCCCGCAAGTATCTGGAACATATTGCGACCTGGACAACAATCATTGCCTGGATCATACTAATATTCGCTGCACTACTGGCAATAAAACCCGAAACAATCACGCGTATGTTTTTTAATCTTTTTAACTGGCAGGTAGCAAAGGATATGGATTGGTGGGTTCTGGGCTCAACGATTGCCTGGGTTGGTGCGGGACCTACGCTTATCTGGTATACATACTGGATGAGGGATGCAGGTTGGGGTATGGCGGGCTACATTGATGCCATCCCTGGGTGGTTCGGTAAATCGGCAAATCCAATCAGCATAGGATGTATTCCCGAAAAAAATGGCGAAAATATTTCAAGACTCAAGATATGGATAAAACGGTCTCACTTTGTTTTGTGGATTGGTTATTTTCTTGGTAGTCTTTTCACAATCTTTATTTTTGTCGGACTCTCTGATTCTATACTCAGACCTGCGGGTTTGATTCCAAAAGGTTTTGATGTGGTAAAGCACCAGGCACAGTTTTTTGCGGTTCCTCTGGGTAGAATTGGTTTCTTTTTGTTTTTGCTCATGGCCTGGCTTTTATTCTTCAATACCCAGTTGACCACGGCTGAGGCACTGGTCAGACAGAATGCAGATATCACCTGGAATATTTCGGAACGATTGAGAAAATTTTATAAAAATGACATAAAAGGTGTGTATTTTCTCTGGTGGTTTATATATCTTGTCATCTCCTTTGTCCTCATTGGCATTCAATATTTTGTAAAAGGTGCGAATCCATTTGCTTATGTTACAATCGCCGCAATGCTATCTTTTGTCAGCCTTTTATTTTCAATGATTGCTACATTCATAGGTTCTACCCTAATTTATCGTCAGGAAATAATACAAAGAGTGAAACCCCATATAATCTGGATAATAATCTTAGGAATTGGTTCGGTTTTGCATGCCTACATAATAGTCAGGGCAATCGGTTATTTCTTCGGATTCTGGAAATAATAGTTCATCTTGATTTTATTAGCGGAATATCTATAATATATAAAAAGGAGAAATAAATGCCATTTATTTTTATCATATTTTTGCAATGGAATGGTGTCAATCCCGAAGGCAAATGGCTTTGTCCATTACCCGAGAGGCAATATGTGTTTGCAGAATCTTTGCACTCTTTTGATGTATTGAAATATCAACTTGATGTGATTGTGCCCATGACATCACGTTCAATCCAGGGTATAAATCGGATCAAATGTAAAAGCAACACCAATGGTTTGAATGTCGCTACCTTACATTCCTATGGTCTGACGATTGATTCAGTAAAAATAAACAATATCAATGCCACATACTCAACTGCAAACGAAACTCTCCATATCAATCTTCCCCAGCAATTTAATTATGGTGAT
>JBDRWA010000098.1:0-8481 GCA_039802145.1 Caldifarciminota bacterium
TAAAAGAAAGAATTGATTTCTTGCTTGAACTAATGGATTTGAAAGATCGGGCAAATGAGAATGTGGAAAAATTTTCCAGCGGAATGAAACAGAAACTTGCAATTGCCCGTGCCTTGATCCATGACCCACCGATTTTGTTGATTGATGAACCAACACTCGGTTTAGACCCTTATTTTGCAAGGTTTATCAGGCAATTTATCAAAGAAGAACTTTCACATAAATTGAAAAAGACAATTTTGTTGACCACTCATTATATGGATGAGGCGGATGAGTTATGTGATAGAGTGGCATTCATGAATCGGGGCAGAATAAATGCGCTCGATACCCCAATCGCCTTGAAAAAGGCGATGCCCCAGGAACAGATTTTAGAACTAAAATGTTTGGGTGATTTGAATAAAGAAGATTTTGTTCAGATAAAAGAGGCGGTGAGTTTGAATGTATCAAAACAGGATGGCTACCATTATGTCCGTGTGAATACCGACAATCCTGAATTGTTATTGAGTAAACTTGTGGAATTGATTCGAGATAAGGCAAAGGTTCTATCAGTCAATGTAACATCGCCGACCCTTGAAGATGTGTTTGTCTATCTCACCGGTGCGAGTTTGAAGGAGAGCCAGGATGAGGGATATTAGGAAATGGTTGTTGGTTTATAGGTGTGGATGCTGGTATGGTAATTGGGATTGGTTATTTGATAAATTAGAATTTAAAAATTGTTTGGGATTTGGTAGTTGGGATTTGGGATTTAATACATGAATGTCATCTTTGCTGAATTAAGAAAGAGCTACAAAATCCTTCTTGCCTATCCGATTGAGATTGTTTTCTGGATATTTTCGCCACTCTTATGGGCAATTCCCTTGATTTTTCAGGGAAAGGCATTGATTGGCGGTTTGAGCAGTGAAAACTTTGGGGTGGTTGCGGGCACAACCGAGTTCATTCCTTATGTCTTAATCGGAGCGATAATCAGCACCTATATGGGTTCTTCGGTATGGAGTATGGGATTTGCAATGCGTGATGAGACATATTATGGGACACTTGAACATATTTTGTCAGCACCAGTGAAACCAGTTTACATTTTACTGGGCAAGGCAATATTCAATTCCCTTCTTGCTACAACCTATGTTATCATTCAACTGGGGATATGCGTGATAATCTTTGGTTTGCAGGTTACTTTGTACAAAATTCTACCGATTGTCTTCTTTTTGATTCTTTTAATTGCCGGTCTTTATGGGATTGGATTTGCCGCTGCAGGATTGACTCTGCTCGTCAAAGAGGCACATGGTCTACTACATTTATTTGAATATGTATTATTCTTATTCTCGCCAATTCGCTACCCAGTAGAGATAAATCCGATAACCAGGGTAATAAGCGTATTCATTCCCTTAACCTATGCCCTGATTGCCTTGCGCGGTCTGTTATTGAATATTGAATTCAATTTCTGGAAGAATAGTCTCGTCCTCATTGTAATTGATTTGATAATAATTCCCCTTGGACTTTACATCTTCAACTGGGTGGATAGATATACGAGGCTGAAAGGAACTCTGGCGGAGTATTGAAAAATGCAGAATAATTATACTCGCAGTATCGTCCGCCACAATTTATGGCGGACTTGCAGGATCGCTGCGCTTGCAGTATCGTTCCAACGATGTTGGAACTCGCAATTATGATTAGAATCCTCCATTACCTGCGGGCAATCAATGCGGAGAATATTAAAGAGTGGAAGATTGAGTTGAAATATAAGCCTGATTTTATCAGGCAATTTTTCGAACCGTTTGTCTATCTCTTTCCGTATTTTCTTTACGGTTTTGCACTCTTGGGTGGTCGTAATTCTGAACATTTAAAATCAATAACCGGCATCAGTGATATATTCGCTTACACATTTGTTGGTTATTTGATTATGGGATTTTTGAATACCGCATGCTGGGCAATGGGTGCATCATTGAGAAAAGAACAGTGGTATGGAACACTGGAGACAATTTTTGTTGCTCCAGTGCCACGCTGGGTATATGTAGCAGGCATGGCTTTGCATTCAACATTACATCAAGGATTGATAATGCTCATTGAGGCAATCGTTGTAGTATTTATCTTCAAGATATTTTTCAATATCAGCGGAATGTTACCAGGGTTGATTTTATTAATGCTGATGATATCAACCCTTTATGGCCTTGGTATTCTTGTTGCCGGTTTAACAATCGGTCTAAAACAATGGTGGGTGATAAGTGATGCGGTATCAACCCTGATAAATATAATTACACCGATTGCCTATCCACTTGCAATCTTGCCTATGTTTTTGCAGAAGATTGCCCTTGTTCTGCCCACGACTTATGGCGTGATGGGCATAAGGCATTTTTTGATTGGTGAACATATTCCCATAGGTATTCCAGCGATATTCTTGCGTCTCGCAATAATGCTCGTTATCTGGATAAGTTTTGGTTTAGGTATTTTCTTACTTATGGATAGATACGGCAGAAAAAAGGGTGTGCTTGCGATTTATTAATTTTCTGTACCACCACTTCGCAGTGGGGAGTAGTTGGGGAAATTTTAGATTTGCATAATTATCGCGATTGGAAACCGTTTCTACGGATTTTATTTTATCTTTATTATCTTGTTTTTTATAACTTTGTCAGGCGTATTTAACACCACAAAGTAAATTCCTGATTTTAGTTTTTCTCCAATGGTTATTTCTTTCTTGTGCTTCACCATTTTGTGTATAATCCTTTCTCCGAGAGTGTTATAAACCGATATTTCACAGGGGACTCCAATTTCAGTTAAATTGATATGTAATCCTTTGCTGAATATATTTTCTTTGATCAATGGATTATGCGTAATCAAATAGTGTTTTTCTTCAATCCCAACCGGGTTGACAACCACACTGACAATTATCTGTGGACCAAATAAGACGCCATTCCTTTCAAATCTGAAGGTATCTACAATCGTTGCCTGGCTTGGTACACTCGGTGCGTGGAATTTCGCATAATTATAGAAGACCTGACCGGGCAATCCCCAGAATCCGGATATTTTTGCGCGGGTCGTATCCTTCCAGAATGCAGGATAATAAAATGGACTATTACCGGTCCCTTTGAGATAAACAAGGGTATCAAATGGACCATATCCGGTATTTTGGATGTGGATTGATACCGTGAATGTATCAAGAGAATTCACAGTTGATGGATATGTTAAGCTCTGTATGCTACAATCATAGGTATTATAATCTTCAGGATTATTTATTACTGTGTATGGTATATATACCCAGCCCCGTGGTTGATTCGTGAGTTGTAAATGTATCCTTGCCCAGTCACCATAAAAGGAATCAGCAACAAAGACCTGACCATTTGCAACCTGGGTGATTACTGGATATGATTCACCCGGACCTACATGGACATTAACCAAACTTGAATTTATACGCAGGATTGTATTCCTTGTTGTTCCTTTCATATATTGCAAATTAGTTCCATCACCACCTGACATCCAGGCATAATAAGGACCGCTTGCGGATGGGAAATAGACCTTATACCAGTAAACACCTTGATTATAGAAGTAATCAAATGATACAAATCTCGTGCCCAGTCTTGCCTCAGTGATTATGCGATAATTCGTTCCCGGACCATCACGGACATTAAGGCTGTCAATATTTACTTCAACAGTCCAGTGTCTGGTTGGTGGTTCAATCCAGAACCTCCTTCTTATTGCATTCCAGATATGGTCATAACTGCGGTCATATCCTAAGGCCCAGCAACCTGCACCCTGTAATGTAGAATCATTTACCATTCCAAATTTAATATCAAGTGATACCGAATCATCATACCAGCACTGGTGCCAGCCACCTGAATTATAACGATACCAGGGTGTCTGGGAATAATTGTCCCATAATCTGCCATAGGTATTTGCATTCTGAAAGGCGTAATAGTAAATCACTGCAGAACCTGTGCCAGTTGTAGAACTACCGATATCACCTGAAACCGTGGGCCAGTCATAGCCATAGTAGGGAAGACCCAGGATTATTTTTGAACCAGACACGCCATATGCTTTATAACTACCGATAGATTTTGCCACACAATACTGTCCCCAGAATGAAGAAGGAACGCAGGGTGATACAGGTCCGGCAACACTTGAGCCACTCCAGTGATAATCATAAGCCATAATAAATAAACCATCAGAATGCGAACCAAGATAAGCAAAATCATAACCTGGATACCATTCAGGGACTGCCGGCGTTGCCATATATAATTCTTTTCTGCCATTGGGATGGTTCCATAAGGCGTATGCTAAATCGTTTATGAATCGATTGAAACTATCCCTTACCGCACTTGTGACGAATTCAAAATCAATATTTGCACCCTCACAGCCGTAATTGGTCATAAAATTGCTTATGTTATTTATCGCATTATTCCGCGCTGATGCGTTATTGAGGAAATTTGCGACATTCGTATTACCGAAGATCGTAAATGTCATATGAATCCTTACACCACGGGGATGGGCATAATCACGGATTTCATAAAATCTCGTAGGGTTTGGTATGCTGCCTAAACTACCATCAGAAGGATTTATACCTACAGAAAAATAAGATATATGTGTCAACAATTCAAATTGGAAATATTGGTAATACGCCTCATCTATCCAGTATGGCAAGTAACCATAGTAGTTTTTTAACAAACCCCTTGTGTTTGGTTCAAAAGGCACATAGGGTAATTTTACAGATGAAACCGATGTCCATATCGCATTTGTTCTGTGTATGTCGTATTCAATTTGATGAATTGACTTTAAATCCATTGCATGATAAAGCAAAATACTGATAGTAATAAAAAAGGGCATAACGGCCTCCTTATTTTTTTTCTAAATAAATTCTTCGCGCCACCAAAAATATTGTAGCAATAAATATCAAAAGAATTATTATTAGAATGAGTAGTACATAATTAATCGTTGCACCTACCGTCGGAATTATTCTTGATACAGGTTTTTTTTCTAAATTTTTTTTGATTTTTATTTTTTTATTCATTGAATCAACTTTGTACTGTTCTGATTCTAATTGGTGGATAGATTTGAAATTGGTATCAGGTTGAGCAGGCGCAATAAAATCAGGACCACACGAAAATGAAAGATAAATTAGAGATATCAGCGCCATCATTAGCAAATTATAATGAAAATATGGTCTCTGTCAAGTTTAATAATTTACATAAGTTACGGAATCACCCTGAAAAGGTATTTTTTGAAACATTTTTCTAATTCAAAGATGACAGGGTGAGATTCACAATAAGTTTATAACGGCAATAAGTATGGCGATTCCTAAAATTATTAATGCGGGAGAAACCAAATATCTTAGAGTTCCTTTTAAATCTGTAGAAAAATATTCACAGGTGACGCTGAGGCAAGGATGGACGGGTGATATAACATAGCCAAAAAATATGCCGGTGTAAATCAGAGCGAAATTCAGAAGCGTGATACTATTTGATAAAAGAAATATCGGGAATATTATTGATGATGGCAGGAGTATCCTTCCTGTCGCTACCCCTAAAATGAATCCCGAAATAATGCATAATAGAAGTGGTGGGAAAGGAATTTTTGCAATTAACTTGTCAATTCCTGAGGCCTTAAAAATATTCAAAAAATAAAAAAGCCCTATAATAATAAAAGAAAATCGGTAAGGCTTCATTTTGGTATAAATCTGTCTTATATCTACTTTTACAGGACTTGAGATAATAGAAAGGACAAAACCAGTTATCACTCCTAATAATGTTCCAATTTCTTTCGTAGAAAAAATCTTGAAGTTGCGAAAGGTAAAATCTAAAATAGGAGCAACAAGAATGATTATCAAAGGTATTAAGAGATTTTTATGCGAAAACTCTTCAGTATATGAAATTTTGCCTTTAACTTTATTCAGGAAAAATATCTGTCCGAGTATTGCTGCAATAATTAGAGTGGGAGAGAGGTAGAGAATTGCATGGTATATATTCAAACCGGCTATATTTGTTGTAGCAATTAAATCTGAACTCAATGGGTAGATGAGAATTAGAAGGTGTCGGTACCATATATTTATTGCAACCTTCAAGTCGTCATTAACTCCTTCGCCACTTTTTTCCATTATTGGGGCTGAAAATAGGGCACCACCGGGCATTGGCAACAATCCCATTATTGCCGGTGCCACCGCCATAATCCCCCTTTTACCAATTCTTAAATTTTTCACAATATTATCCATCTGTCCGGTTTCACGCATTACACCACCAATCATCGGAATAAAAAATACTACAAATGCCAAAAGAATGACTGGAGTGTCTGCAATTGTATTTATAAATATTTTTATAATATAAAACAGCGGAAGTGTAAATAATCCAAGTAAAACACTGCCCGCGAAAAGCGCTAAGGGCAAATTTTTTTGTCCCATGATTACTATGACAGCAAAGGCAATTACAAACCCAGTGATGGTCAGGGTCATATTTTATGCGATTTTAAGCCGGTCCCGGTAAAGGTAGAAACAATCAGCTCTCCTTTCTTTGAGGTTTTCAGATATTTCTTTATACCGGCCACGGCGGTCGCCGAGGTTGGTTCAATATAAATTCCAGAAAGGCAGATTTCTTTCCAGGCCTGTTTTATTTCTTTTTCAGTGACCATCAGGATTGTTCCCTTAGATTCTTTTACTGCTAATATAATCTGATTTGCCCGCGGTGGTCTGCCTACGCTTATTCCTTCAGCAATTGTTGGTTTTATTGCCAAATCAAGGAGACAATTAGTATTGTTTTTGAACATCCGGTAGATTGGTGCACAATTCTGTGCTTGAACGGCAACAAGTTTAGGAATCTTTTTTATGAGTTTTTGATTCAGTAATTCTTTAAATCCGATGAAGGTGCCCAATAAGAGTGTACCATTACCGATGGGCAATACGACCACATCTGGTACTTTCCAGTTTAATTGTTCCGCAACCTCATAGGCGAATGTCTTTGTGCCTTGGAAAAAATATGGGTTATAATAATGACTGGCATAATATATCCTTTCCGCAAGTTTCAGGGCAACCCTTGCGGTTTCATCTCTATCACCCCGGACAATATGTAACTTTGCACCATAAGCCTTTATCTGATTTAATTTTTCTTCACTGGTATTATGAGGAACAAGTACCATACATTCAATACCTGCCTTTGCACAATATGCGCTTATCGCACTTCCAGCATTACCCGAAGAATCAATCAGGACTTTTTTTATATTTAGTTCTTTAATTTTACTTACCAAAACCGATGCACCACGGTCTTTGAATGAACCGGTGGGAAATAGAAAATCCATTTTGAAGAGCACTGACTTTTTTTCTATTTGAATCTCAATGAGGGGAGTGGCTTCTTCATTGAAACTTACGATATTTCTGTCGTCTTTAATGGGAATCACTTCTCTGTATCGCCACATACCTGGTAATTTCCCGTTTAATTTTTTTGATGGAAATTTATTTTTTATCTCTATATCAAGAAGACCACCACATATACAGCGCCACACAGGTTGGTCGTCAGAGAATTTTTTCCCACAGGTCCGACAGATAAGCGTAGTAATCATCGTTGTTATTATATTCCGTAGTTAATGAAAGTCAATTGTCTTTCTTTTATAAATGATTGGGGAATTAAAAAAAATTCTAATAATTTTATTCGAGTTTAATTGTTGGAATTTATACCAGAATTTTTAGACCTTAGATCTCCCACAGCACTTTTTATATTTCTTCCCACTTCCACAGGGGCAGGGATTGTTCCGGCCAACCTTTGGTGCCTCTTTAACCGGCAATATATTCTTTGCCGTTTTTTGTTCTTTACTGGTTGTCTTCTTTTTCTCCTGGATAATTTTGTTGAACTGTTTTGTATTTTCATCAACAAAATTTATAAGCCTTAAGCTATTTTTTACATATCCCGATTCTCCAAGAAAATTTAAAAGTTTTTTAAGAATTGTTGGTATTTCTTTACCGGTTTCTTTATCATAGGAAAGATTACGCGGTGCAAATTCAAAGAGGAAGCGTCTGATATGTTCCTCATTCAATTCGCTAATTTCCTTATGTCGGTCAAAGAAGAGATAGTCGAGGTAACTCTTGACCAGATATGCAGTGAATTCTTTCTCAGATTTTGCCTTAATTCTAAGCGATTCAGTGAATTCTCGACTCAGGGAATTGGCTAAATGGACAAGCCTTTTCTCCCTTTTTCTTTCTTCAGATTCCTTTTCTGCGATATCGGTTATTGTCATAGGCTAATTTTATTCAAATTCATTAAAAAGTCAATGGGTTAGTTGTTAAAAAGAATTAACAAGTTTGGGAGCAGGTTGCATTGACATATTACACTAAATTAGTTATAATGACTAATAATATAAGTGAGCGAATATGAAGTTTTTGATGCTCATTTTTACTGCCGGTTTTTTAGTATTTTGTCTTACAGGCTGTTCACAAAAGAGCAAACTACCTGCCCCAATAGTCCTGGGACCCGATAATGGGTTTTTAGATTCAACATATCGCTTTTTTGCATTGATGGA
>JBDRWA010000099.1:0-8324 GCA_039802145.1 Caldifarciminota bacterium
GAGGGGTTTATATTTGGTTTTGAGTTATACACTTTGGACCGGAAAACAGTGAAAGAATCAGGATGTTGATTTAGTCTTTTTGGAAAAATAGCCCTATTAAACTCTTTATTTTTCAAGCTTTTTAACAACTTGAATAGATGAAGAGGTATTTTTTAGCAAAATCATCAACTAAATTGGAGATGAACCAAATTTTTGAAATATTGATTTTTCGCTTGAATTGTGTAAAATTATATTTATTTGGCTTCGATTATTATGCCAAGCCAGAAGTTACCAAAGATTGAAAAAAAGGAATGACTTAATATGGCGGAGACAAGAAAGGAATATATTGACGATTTAACCGGATTGTATAATCGGCGGTATTTATACAAGAAGGCAAACGAAGAAATAAAAAAAGCCAGGCGAGCAGATTCATCTCTGTCGTTGGTCATTATTGATTTAGACCATTTTAAAGATATCAACGACAGTTACGGTCATTCCCGCGGTGATTCGGTTCTTATAGAATTTGCCAGGTTCCTCAAAAATTCATTAAGGCAGAATGATTTAGTTTTTCGCTTCGGAGGTGATGAATTTATCTGTATTTTACCTAATGCTGATTATCAACAGGCAGAGCGGATCTGTCAGCGTTTAATAGAAAAATGCCGTGCTAACGAAATTGCAGGTATCGGATTAACTCTGAGCATTGGCATTGCTTCATTTCCAACGCAGGGCCAAAGGTGGCAGGAGTTGTTTGATATTGCGGATAGGAATCTGTATACTGCTAAAAGGCGCGGCCGCGACCAGATAGGTGTTTTTGAAAAAACGAGAAAAGGTTTAATTATACCGGTTCCAGAAATTGTTGGTCGCGAAAACGAAATGATTAAGATTAAAGAGTATATTAATTCTGTATTTAATAAGTCGGGTGGTGCAGTCTGTGTTCGCGGGGAAGTGGGTGTGGGTAAGACCAGGTTAATTCATGCAGTCATAAAGGATTCTCGATATCGGGATTTTCAATTCTGGGAGAGTAATCTCTCCATTGCCACGCATTCAATTCCGTATTATCCGTTCCGCGAGATTATTCTTGGTATATCTCATAAAGCCGGTAAGGAATGTCTTAGAAAGTTACCCCTGGCTTATCAAGTTGAGATTAAAAAAATCGTTCCCGATTTAGCCAATCATGATAACAAGACAGATGAGACGGTTTTTATGCTTGATAAATTCCGACTATTTGAAGGTGTGCGGAGATTCTTTTCATACCAAAGTCAAAAAACTCCTTTGTTTATCTTTCTGGATAATATTCACTGGCTGGATGATGATTCTTTGGAACTTTTGCACTATTTACTTAGGATGTTAAAAAATGAACCAATATTTTTCTTTCTTGTATATAGAATTGAGGAATCAAAGAGCAGTTTTTTTCAAAATACCCTATCTTTGATGGCGCGTGAAGGTTTATATGAACAAATAGACCTTGAACTTTTGCAAACTGCTGATGTGCACCGGTTGATTTCTTTGATGATGGATAGCGCGCCATCGCCTGAACTAACCGAATATGTCGTTAGAAAAACCGGTGGTAATCCATTTTTTATTGAAGAATTAATGAAAACCTTAGAGGCACAAAATATCTTATACTGGGATGATGAAAGATGGGTATTTGACAGATCAAAGGATGTAACTATTCCTCATACTGTTAAGAGTGTGTTTGAGCAAAAATTGGGTATGCTTAATAAAGATGGTCAAATGCTGTTAGAATACGCCGCGGTGATTGGTAGGCCATTTGATTTTACCTTTCTCCAGAAGATAACTGGATTTAATGAAGGACAGCTCTTTGATGTTTTGGATAAAATAATAGGTTTGAGATTATTAAAGGAAGGTAATGGTGGGCGTTATTATTTTGCCGAAGATATGATCAGGGAGATTATTTATCAGAAAATTGGTAGCGCGGAACAAAAACATTATCATCAGGTGGTGGGTGAATGGTTGTTAGAACTTAATCAGAACCGCCTTGTGGATGTCGTTGAGGAATTGGCGCATCATTTCTATCGGGGCGGAATTTATGATAGGGCAATAGAGTACTGTTTAATTGCTGGTAATCGGGCAAAAGATGTTTATGCCAATCAATCTGCGGTTAAGTTTTATACCTGGGCTCTTGAAAGTTTAAAAGAAAGCACGATTGTGGATAAGAAATTAAAGGAAATTGAAATTTTGAAGAAAAGAGCCGAGGCATTCAATTTTATTGGCGAGTACATCAAGGCAAAGAAGGATTTAAATGATGCCATTGCTACGGCAAGAGAGACAAGAAATATGAAATATGAAGCAGATTGCAGAATTCTATATGCGATAATATCCCAAACTACCGGACAGTATAAAGAAGCAATACAACAGGTTAGACTCAGTCTTAAGATTTATAAAAGTCTAAAAGACAAAAATGGTGAACTTTCGAGTTTCATTTGTTTGGGCAATGTTTACAACTATTGTGGAAAATATCAAGAGGCACTAAAATTTTATAGTCGTTCGTTAAAAAGAGCAATAGAAATCGGTGACCGAAAGAGTGAGGGTATGATTTTAAATAATATTGGTACCATTAAGGAAAATTTAGGTCTTCATAGCACGGCCTTGAAGTTATATCAAAGGGCATTGAAGGTGTCCGAAGAAACCAATAACCTGGAACTTTTAATCAAAGTTCTGAATAATATGGGTGTGATGTATACCGATCTCGGTGATTATACAAAGGCGCTGGAATTCCATCAGCGCGTTTCAGAATTGGCGATTAAAATAGGCAGCCGTGAGGCTGAGGCGGCAAATTTCTGTAATTTAGGTATTATCCATCATAGTATCGGTGATTATTATAAGGCACTAAATTTCTACCAGCAATCTCTTGAGATAACGAAAGAATTAGGACATTGTTATGGAACAGCATTGAATTTAGACAGTATGGGCAGTCTCTATTCAAAGATGGGTGATTATCATAAGGCCTTGGACTTCCACCAGCAGGCGCTAAAAATTAGAACTGATGTTGGAGATACCGGTGGCGAAAGTCAATCTTTATCCAACATCGGTGAGATTTATAAAAATCTCGGTGAATATTCGCAGGCATTAGAATTCTATCAGCGTTCATTAAAGATCGCCGAGGAATTTGGTTATCATAATACTATGGCGGTGAATTTTATGCGCATTGCCGAGGCATTAATTGAGATGGGTGATTTTTTAAAAGCAAGAAGGTATCTTGAGAGGTCCTTAAAGCTGGCAGAAAAAATTGAATCAAAGTTGTTGCAGGCACAGATTTTTCTAATTTTTGCCCATTTATATTTAGAAAGAAATGAAGTGG
This sequence comes from Caldifarciminota bacterium, assembly GCA_039802145.1. Taxonomy (GTDB): domain Bacteria; phylum Hydrothermota; class Tepidihabitantia; order SM23-42; family JAOAFX01; genus JAOAFX01. The sequence goes on from JBDRWA010000099.1 coordinate 3,302, forward strand.
GGCAGGCAAAAAGGGCACTAAATAAGTTTTTATTTCTCGCCGATGATTTGGTATTGAAGGAAATGAAAGGCGAGTTTGTTTGTTTATCGGCCCGGCTTTACGCCCAAGAGAAAAAATGGAACAAAGCAAAGGCTTCATTCAAAGAGGCGATTTCAATATTTAATGAGAGGAAGGAAAAATTAGGTCTCGGAAAGGTCTATTATTATCAGGGTATGATGTACAAAGAAATTGGGGATAAGATAAACAAAAGGCGGTGTTTGAACCGGGCGCTGGAGATATTCAAGGCGCTTGGTGCAAAGGGGTGGAGTCAGAAGATTAATTAGTGTGATATTAAAAACGCCAGAGCCCGAAGGCAGCAAGAATTATTAAGGCGGCGCCGGCAATTACGGCACCAAGCCAACCCAGAAGGCAGAGGGTGGTGACTATCACACCAGCAATGAAGACACCGACCGCAATTGCAAATAATGATTTTTTAAATTTCATACCCAAAAGCGCAGCAAGGATTGCACCGGTCCAGGCACCAGTAGCCGGAAGGGGGATGGCGACAAAGATTGCCAAACCAATTTCTTGATACCTTTCTACTATTTTTCCCTTCTTTTTGGTCCGTGTAAATAGCCAGTTGAAGAAAGAGGCAAATAGTTTAATCCTTTGAAGAAAGCGCACAGCCGGCTGCAGCAGGAATAAAATAAAGGGAATTGGTAAGAGATTGCCTGAAAATGAAAGAATAAAAGCCTTTGACCAGTGGAAATGGAATAGATTGATTGCCAGGGGTAATGCCCCTCTTAGTTCAATAATCGGCAGCATTGAGGTGAAAAAGACTGCAAGTTCCGGACTAAAGCCTTTGGTAACGAGCTCCTGAGGGGTCAAATCAATCCTTCTTTTCTTCTCAAAAACCAATCAATTGCCAATAAGATGAAGATCAATAGATAAGAGACGGGTATATCAGGCGAGATTTTTTTCGTTTCGTGGAGAAGCCGGTGAGTCGGGGGCTGAAATTTGTCAATTTCGGAAAGTGGATAATATTTACCACCGGTTCTCTCGGCAATTTCTTGAAGTAATTGCTTATTCATTTCGGCTTTTGTTTCGCGCAGCGTCTGGTTAATTTTAATCCTTACTGTATTACTTTTTAATTCTTCTTCGCCAAGATTACCGGTGGCAAAGATATCAAATTCGCCAGCAATTTCAGGGATATATTCTGTCTCATAAATGCCTGATTTTATCTCAAAAAATGGTATTCTTTTCCTGCCCCATTGAAGGAAAAAGTCTCCACCCGATGCCCGAAGGAAGTTTTTATCATAACTGGTTAGTCTAAAATGGAGCACTTCCCCGGGTAGATATTGCTGTTGCCGGACCTTTAGGATCAACCTCTCCTTTCTTCCCCAAGGCGAAAGAAGTCTAATAATATCATCCAATAATATGCCGATTGTTTCTTTATTGCTAAAACCAGTTTGAGTAAAATGCCAGAGTCCGATATCAATGACATTTATTTGAAAAACGATACCATTTTTATAAACCCTATAACCGATTGCTGGCAGGTTTTCTATTTCGGCGATATTAATTAGTCCTGATTTAAAACCAATTACCTGATTGATCGAATGAACCGGCGGCAGGCTATCCTGCGGTGAAAGGCTTGAAAAATTGCGAAGAATTTTGAGATTGAAGTTGCCTTCCAGTTTTTTACCCGTAATATCAATGGGTAAGATTTCGCGCAATTCTTCGGTCATACCCTGGATTGAACCGAGGAAGAGTATACCTTTCCCTTCTTCAAGAAACCGGTTGAGATTGGTCAAAAGAAACAGCGTGCCATTGATATTATCAAGCACCAGAATGTCAAATTTTGAAATTTCAGGAAGGTTAGTGGGTTCATTTTTGGTAATATCCTGAAATTTATCAGGACCTATGCGGGCAATTGCCTGCAGGTCTATAAGGCTATTTTCTTTAAGTCTGGGCACAATAAATTTTGTGTTAAATGATAAATGGTCAGTATAATAAAAAACTTTTGTTTTCTTCTCCAGGACATCCAGGAAAAACTCGCGTTGGTTGTTTTGCAGGTCAGTTTCCTCAGGTAGGTCTTCAATAATAATTTTGAAATGCTGCGTGCCACCGATGAAAGCGGGGATTTTAAAATTGACGCTGGTTTGTGCTGCTCTTTCGCTGAGGGAATACTTTTGGCGCCAGTCAAAGTCTTCGTTCAAGGATTTTAGTATAACTCTTCCGTTTCCACCGCTGAATCCCCTTGATTCAATGATTACTTCAATATTAATTGTATCATTTTTGAAGACATATTCGGGATAGAAGAGATCAATTATGCGCTGGTCCTTTGATGATTCATTTCCGATGCCGAAAGCAAAGATTGGTGTTTTTGATTCCTTCATCTGGGTCAGGGGTGAGGGTCCATAGTTGTGGTTGCCATCGGAGACCAAAATAATTGCCGAAGGGTTGTATTGCATTGCCTTAACAATGGCCGCATTTATATCAGTGAATCTACCAACCGGCGTGTCCGGTAGATTGGGAAGTATATAGATACTCTCGCTAAAGGCAAGCATTTTATACTCAAATTTTATTTTTGCCAATTCATCCTGTACAATTCGGAGATAATCGGTCATACTCGGCGACAGATCAATTAACAATAATGGCAATCCGATTTGTTTCTTTATTTTCAGATTATAGGAAAAATTGGTTAATATCAGCAGCAAAATTATAATTGGCAAGAGCCTTAAAAGAAATCTTTTTGGTCTTTTGCGATACAAAAGGAAAGCAAGCAGGATTGCTGGTAAACTAATCAATAATTGAATCAAGTTCTACTGCCCCCGTATTCAATCGGATAATATTTTCCTGCCCCACTGCCACCGAGTCAAAACCATAATATTGCGGGGTAATGACCTCAAGGAGAAATTTTGATGAATCACGCACCTCAAAGTCAAATTCACCATTTCTTACCAGTGTGATTCCAACCGGATATTCCCTTTTTAATATTGCAATACCATCTTTTTTTAAAAGTGTATCACCAATAAACACCTTTCCTTTTAAGAAAAATGGATGATACATGAGATCGGGAGTTATACTGTTCACAAAAGGACCAAATTTGTTGCCGCTGAGGTCTGCGATTTCTTTTAAGTATAGGTAATATGTAGTATCAAAGCACAGGGAATCAGATTCAGTCTGGGGACGGAATTTAACATGGTGTAAATTTTGCCAGTTGGGGAAGAGATTCTTCCTGGGCAATATAAAGAATCGCAATGAATTAGTATCAACCGGCTCGGAAAAAGACAGGAAGAAGAAATTATTTTTATTGCCTTTATTAAAATCTTTTATCCAGGGCGCAATTGTATCGGGTTTGCTTATTCCCTTGAATTGCTTCTTGAAGATTCCTTCCCGTTTGGATTTATCAACAACCTTACCAAAAATCTCATAGATAGTGTCTTTCATCCTTTCGGTAAAGATGAACAACTCGGCCGGTGAATTCCCCGGGCAAAGGTCAATTATATTTAAGGTTTCATTTCCCCCAATTATGGTAAAATTCTCAGAAAAGACCTTGGTTGTATCAAGTTCCTCTGAGAAATAGAGTATCAAGTGGTGTTCATTGATTGTCTGAATTTTATTCAGTTTTGGGTCAATACGGTCAATACTTAAGGGTGGAGCCTTTCGGGCACAGAAGGAAATGGTGATAATGGACAGCAGTATCAGTACCATTGTGATTTTGGGAATTCTCAATCTTTGTCTCATTCAATAAATTCTATCCCTTTTTAAAGAAAAGTCAACAGAATTGGGATGGGTGATTCTACAAATCTCAGGCAAGTGATGTGGTCGCCCGATTCCTCGGGCAAAATCTCTTTTAATTCAAGAATAAATCCGACAGAATTAGTTAAAGTGGTGGTTAATTCGTTTTGCCTCTTTTTACTATTGCATAGAGGACACCACCCAGCCCAATGGTGGTTGCAACATAAATTATTGCGATGCCCAGAAGCCAGATTAGAACCCCAATGAAGCCGATTCCTTTTAGGATTATACCAATTATGAAAATTAGCATCAATGCCAGATAGCCAATGGTGAATATGCCGATTCTATTTTTCACCTGCCAGTTTAATCCCTGGACAATTCTTTCGCCGATAACCAATGCCAATGTAGAATTACCAAAGATTATGGCAAGGAATAGTGCCAGGACAAACGCGGGTATTATGGGAATGCCGATGATGGAGATGGCGAAAAGAATAATTAATGGGATAATGAGGATTTCTATGCCTATACCGATGGCGATTGCTGCCCATATATTGTTTTTTATCTTATTTACGATTATATCAATCGCCCGGGGAAAGATTAAAAGGACAAGGAGGTTTAAGATGTAAAAGACAACAATAGAGCCGAACGAGGCAAATCCAGCCAGGGTTTTTTTGAAGGGTGCAGATTTATCACGCAATTTAAATAACGGGGCAATCCTGGGCATTATTTTGTTAAGGCGACCAATATCAAGGGCGGTAATCTCTCCGTTAACGATTGCATAATCGGAGCGGTCAACACTCCCACCAACGATTGCAATATCACCGTCCACTACCGAACCAGAATCAAGTTCTACTGAGCCACCAGCAACCGCGATATCTCCTTCAATTGTGCCTTTATTCTTCACTGAACCTCCGGCAACCGCGGCATCACCGGTTATCTTCCCGGCGTTTTCAATCTCACCACCGAACACTGCTACATCGCCATCAATTGTGCCTTTAATCATTACCGAGCCACCCATAACTGCCAGGTCACCCTCAATCACTCCGTCAATCACCGCATTGCCACCGCTCACCGATACATCTTCCCTTAGTGTATCACCCGTTTTGAGATAAAAATCCCCGGCAAATGTGTGGGTGCAGGGTTCGGTCTTTAAATCCGGAGGGTTTGAAGCAAAGGCGGAAAATAGAAACAGAACTGTTATCAATTTATTCATCTCTCCTCCATTCTTATTTTTAAATCCTGCCTAATTTTATTCAACAAAAGGACAATCATACCGGTACCCAGGAAGATGACAACAAGGCGG
>JBDRWA010000100.1:0-8229 GCA_039802145.1 Caldifarciminota bacterium
ATGGCTGAGTTTACCCGGGTTTTGAATATCTGCAGACCAAGGTCTGCCACTACAACAAACCATCCAATTATGTAGTGGGCGAGCTTGCTCGCCTTTAGCAGAGTAAACTCTGCCACTACAGATAATCATTTTACCCCGTAGTGGTCGAGCTTGCTCGACAATTTACAGCACAAACCCGTAAGTGGGTGTGCCGCAATTTAAAATGTCGCCAATTTGTAGCGGTTTGACCCGTGATTTGCATCAGGGCAAGTTTATCAAACATTATCAAATTTCATCCCTTTTTAATTCTTTTGTCGCATAAATGCGACCGCTACAGAAGTTATGACACAGGCTCTGAAGGTTTGCCCTACGATTGCAGACAACATTTTCCTCTAAATTTTACATTTTTAATATTTTCTTGACTTATAGACAAAAAAAAGTATAATAAAAAACTTATGATTTATAGCATACTACCAGGGACTACTTTGAAAAAAGAGAAATATCTCCTTGAACTGCCGATTGAGGTTATGCCAGTTCCTCCCCGTGTCTATATCCATTTTTCACAACATAAGGGAACCCAGGCAATTCCGTTAGTAAAGCCCGGTGATTCAGTAAAGATTGGCACAAAAATTGGTGAAGCAAACACAGGTATTTGCTCATCTGTCCATTCAAGCGTCTCAGGAAAAGTGCTTGATATAAAACCTCATCCTCACCCTCTTCTTGGTGAAGGATTGTGCTGTATTATTGAATCAGATTATTCAGATACCTGGGAGCAAAAATTTATAGATTCAGATTATCAATCGCTCAGCCGGGAGGAACTTCTTCTGAGGATAAAGCAGGCTGGTATTGTTGGTCTCGGTGGTGGTGGTTATCCAACCGATTTGAAACTTACAAGGGCAATGGAGAAAAAAATAGAAAAACTGATAATAAATGGCTGTGAATCCGAGCCGAATCTTTCTGCAGATTATCGGATAATGATGGAATATCCGGTTTGCGTTTCAGAAGGGGCAAAGATAATCCAGAAAATTCTTGGTGCCACTGAATTATTTTTTGCCCTTCCCCATATTTATAAACAAGCAGCTGAACTCCTAAAAAAAGAAGGAATAAAAGTAAAATTAATCCCTGATAGATATCCTCAGGGAGCAGAAAGAATTCTCATAAAAAAAATTGCAAAGGTAAATTTACCACCAGACAAACTGCCCATTGATATTGGTTTTATGGTTCAGAATGTTAGCACCTGTTATGCAATCTTTCAGGCGGTAAAGTATAATAAACCATTGATTGAAAGGGTGATTACAGTTAGTGGTAATGGGATAAAAGAGCCCAAAAATCTACTGGCCAAAATTGGCACTCCGATAAGTGATATAATTCAATATTGTGGTGGTTTAATTGGCGATATAAAAAAAATCATCTTTGGTGGATTGATGACGGGCAATGCCCAGTTTTCATTTGACACTCCGGTGATTAAAACTACAAATGGAATTGTATTTCAAAATGATTTGATTAAAGAAGAAACAATTGACTGTGTCCATTGCGGGAAATGTGTTGATGCCTGTCCAATGACACTCCTGCCACAAATTATTTATCAATATATAAGACGAGATGATTTTTCTCGTGCTATTGATTATGGTTTAAAAGAATGTATTGAATGCGGAATTTGTTCATATGTATGCCCTTCTTTTATTCCATTGGTCCATTATTTTAAATATGCAAGGTTGAGGATAGCAGATGAATAATTTATTGCTCGTTTCCTCACCCCCTCATATCCATTCAGCACTGAATCATAAAAACGCTGTTTTGTTCATTATTCTCTGTCTTTCTCCTGCAGTTATTACAGGGACAATCTTTTTTGGATTTTATGCATTGGGCATAATTTGTATTAGTATTTTTTCGTCTTTATCTTTTGAGATAGTTTTTGAATATTTTACAAAAAGAAAAATCACGATTTACGATGGAACAGCAATCTTGACCGGATTGTTGCTCGGGTTATCATTACCACCCGGCGTTCCTTTCTGGATTCCAATCCTCGGCGGAGGATTTGCCATTATTGTTACAAAACAATTATTTGGTGGTTTTGGATTCAATCTTTTAAATCCTGCACTTACAGGGCGTGCATTCCTTGTCTTAACATTTCCCGGGATAATGGCTACTTCATATCAAACTCCTTTGAAAGGGACACTTTCCGGGATGGATACGATAACTCAAGCGACACCTTTGACAGTATTGAAAAACCCCGGATATTACGGAAATGTGAATTTGATTCTTGAAAAATTTAGTTCAGCGAGTTATTTAAAAATATTATTCTTTGGACAGATTGGTGGTGCGATTGGTGAGACCTGCAAGATTTTATTGTTAATTGGTGGATTATTTTTGTTGTTATTAAAAATTATAGATTATAAGATTGTCGTTGGATATATTTTTAGTTTTCTTTTATTAAATTTACTCCTTCCTGGAAGAATCAATCCATTATTCCAGTTATTTTCCGGTGGTGTTATTCTCGCTATTTTTTTCATGGCAACGGACTGGGTCACCACACCCATAACAAAATATGGACGCTGGATTTTCGGAATTGGTTGCGGTGTGTTTACGGTATTAATCAGATATTTTTCTGGTTATCCAGAGGGTGTAACACCAGCAATACTTTTAATGAATATCTTAACTCCTTTGATAGATAAATTAGTCATTAAAAGGAGGACTGAATGTCAGAAAACATAAAGCAGAAAATTTATCTCTTTATATCTCTTTTATTGAGCGTTTTAACACTTACAATATTGAATGAAGCAACAAAGCCACTGGTTGCTCAACCCGAAGGTGGTAATAATTTTTCAATTCTCAAGAAGGCTATTGATGGAAATGAATTTATTCCAGTAATTCCCGAGACCCTGTGGCAGGTTTATGACTCTGCAAAAAATATTAAAGGTTTTGTATTCAAAATCTGGACCAGGGGTTATGCAGGTGTGATTCCAATAACTGCGGGATTTGATACTACAAAAAAAATCACCGGGGTTTATATCTCTGGCGCTGATGAGGGGTTTAAAGAAACCAAGGGATTGGGTTCAAAGGTCAGAGAAAAATCATTTTTAAATCAGTTCATTGGCAAGAATGTATCCCAGATAGCACTGAAAAAAGATGGCGGAGAGATAGATGCGATAACAGGGGCAACGATTTCATCCCGGGCTGTCTGCGAAGGTATTAAAAAGGGGCTGGAAACTTATACATCACTCCTTGAAGAAAGCAAAAAAGCCGACAGGAAAAAGGAGATATTTCCAGATGCGAATAGATTTCTTGAGGTAATTAAAGACACACTCTGGTATGCGATTTCACATCCTGAAACACTGGGGATAATTTTTTATGGACAAACTTTTGGCTATCTTGATACAATAAAATATCTCGCAGGGATAAATAAAGAGAAATGCATTGAAAAGATAATTATTGTTTATTCACAGGAGACAGAAGGAATTGGCGAAAGAATAAGAGAACAGGAATTTCTTGATAAATTCAAAACCGGGATGCCGGATGCGATAAGCGGTGCAACGATTTCATCTCAAGCCTTGATTAAAAGTGTGCAGGATAATTTTGAAAGATTTAAGGAATATTTAAAATGAATCCCAAATATAAAGAGAGCGAATTAGTTATAATACTTGGTTTGACTCCATTTATTGCCCTTACTGATTCAGCTGTAAATAGCTTATCAATAGGGATACTTGTCATAATAACGCTTTTCTTTTCAAGTCTTGTTCTCCGGCATATTGATAGATATATTAAAGAACCGGAAAAAAGCATTGTATTTTTTATAACAACTGCGACAATTGTCACAATTCTTGGTGGATTCCTTTCACACAAGATTCCTGAATTATACAATGAACTCGGAATATTTATTCCTTTGATTGCGGTAAATAGTTATATTTTTTATAGTTTAAGAAAAATTGATAATGAATCTTCAGGAATCAAATATGGATTTGCTTCAATTAAGAGATATTCACCTGCCTTCTCTGTTCTTTTCATTGTTGGTCTTTTGCGTGAAATCTTTGGTAAAGGGATGGTATTGAATAAACCTTTCTTAAATGCTGACCCGGATAAAACATTGATTCTGTTTTTTGATGCACCTGCTGCTTCATTTATAATCACGGGGATTGTCATTGCCCTTTATGGCTTAATGAGAAAAAAGAATGAATAATAATCTCCTCAATATTTTTATAGATGCGGTCTTTGGTAAAAATATAGTTTTGTATTACTTGCTCGGTCTTTGTCCACTTATTCTTTATAAAACGAGTATCAAGGAATCATTTGTAATAGGAACAAATCTTACAATAATAATGGTGGTATGTTCGTTTGTTTCTGTTTTTGTTAATAATTTGTTATTAATACCATTCAACCTTGGTTATTTGAAAATACTTTTTATTATATTAATCATTTATCTTATTATTTATTGTGGGAAAGTTTTGTTAAGTAAATTTTCTCCCAACCTGTCCGCTCTGTTTGATAATTATCCGGAATTTTTCTTTACAAATTATGCACTATATGGTGCGGTATTTTTAAATATCAGTTTCAAATCAAGGGTTCTTCCTGCAGTATTATCTTCTTTTGGGTTCGGAATCGGTTATCTAATTCTGACAATTATATTTATGGCAATAAAAGAGAAACTCAGATTTGAGCAGAAAACAACTGCGTTAAAAAACATATATTTAGAGTTAATCATTCTCGGTTTGATCAGCCTTGTAATTTTCAGCATTATTGGATTGAAATAGTTATTATGCCCAATAGTTTTATTGATTTTGAAAAAGAATTAAACCGCGAACAATGGAAGGCAGTCCAGATAATAAATGGTCCGATACTCATTCTCGCTGGTGCGGGTAGTGGAAAGACAAGGGTGATTACTTATCGCATTGCCTATCTTATATCAAAGGGAATAAAACCAGAAAATATCCTTGCTGTTACATTCACCAATAAGGCTGCAGATGAAATGAAACAGAGAGTTTGCTATCTTTTAAATAGTGAAGACCCGGATGTTTGGATAAGGACATATCACTCCACCTGTGCGCGAATCTTGAGGAAGGAATCTGAAAAAATTGGCATTTCGCAAAATTTCGCAATCTATGATGAATCCGACCAACTTGCACTTATAAAAGAATGTCTCAGTGAATTGAATCTTGATGTAAGGGAATTAAAACCTGATTTTGTTCTACATTGTATCAATCGTGCTAAAGAAAATCTGATACCCCCGGAGCAATATTATATATCTTCAAATATGTTCAGCAATACAATAAAGACGATTTATAAAATTTATAATCAGCGGTTGAGAGAAAATAATGCCCTTGATTTTGATGATTTGATATTAAAAGCCGTTGAATTGTTTGAGACACATCCTGAAGTCCTTGAGCGGTATCAGGAAAAATTTAAATATATAATGGTAGATGAATATCAGGATACAAATCATGCCCAGTATGTTTTTACAAAATTACTTGCTTCAAAATATCGTAACCTCTGTGTAGTGGGAGACGATGACCAGTCAATTTATTCCTGGCGCGGGGCGGAGATCAAGAATATCCTTGATTTTGAAAGGGATTATCCAGAAACCAGGATTGTCAAACTTGAGCAAAACTACCGCTCAACTAAAATAATTTTAAGAGCCGCATCAGAAGTAGTAAAAAATAATACCCGGCGGAAGCCAAAAATCCTTTGGTGTGAGAATGAACCCGGTGAGCCCATTGAATATTTTGATGCAGAAGATGATAAACAGGAAGCCCGGTTTGTTGCCGAGAAAATCCTTGAAGAGCATTATCATAACAAAGAATTTAATGAAATTGCTGTCTTCTATCGTTTGAATTACCAATCAAGGATATTTGAAGAAACCTTTGCTCAATACAAAATCCCTTATGAAGTTATCGGTGCATTAAAATTTTATGAACGGGCTGAGATCAAGAATATGCTTGCTTATCTACGGGTGATCAACAATCCCAATGACTCAATAAGTTTGAAAAGAATAATAAACCTTCCGGCAAGAAACATCGGAAAAGATACAGTTGAAAAATTGATACTATTTCAAAAAGAAAATAAATTATCCCTTTTTGAAACCTTAAAAAGAATTTCCGAAATAAATGATGTGAACAATAAAGCGAAAGAAAGTATAAAGGCATTTATGAAGATGTTAGAAAATTTTATTCAACTGAGCAAAAAATTAAATCTCTATGACCTTGCTTTACGCATCGCCAATGAAACGGGTTATCTTGAACATTTGCGTAGAAGAGAGACAGAAGAGGAGATTAATCGTCGTAAAAATGTAGAGGAATTGCTCATATCCATAAATGAATTTGTCAAAAATAATCCTTCAGCCACAATTCAGGATTATTTAGAAGGTGTTTCTCTAAAAAGCGATATTGATGACTGGTCAAATGAAAAGGTCTCTTTAATGACATTACATAATGCAAAGGGACTTGAGTTTGATGTTGTGTTTATAACCGGTGTAGAAGATGGGATAATACCGCATTATAAGGCAAGGGAAGAAGGACGGTATGAAGAAGAGAGAAGATTGCTATATGTGGGGATAACAAGGGCAAAGAAAAAATTGTATATTACAACCGCGGATAAACGCCGAAATTATCAGGGCAATTCTATTTTTACAAGAAATTCACCATTTTTAAAGGAGATACCCGATGAAGTATTTGCAACATTATACAGATAGAATAAATAAATTTCGGAAATTATTTCCAATAACCAAAGATAAAATTTACCTAAATCATGCAAGCACCGGACCGATGAGTATAAACGCAAAAAAGGCAATTGAAGAATGTATAAAGGTCTATCAGAGCCAGGCAGAATTTGATTTTGAGACATATTTTGAAAAATTGCACACCAGCAGAAAACTCTTTGCAAAACTTATCAATGCCGAACCCGAAGAGATCACATTCACCCATAATACATCAGAAGGGATATATATCGCCCTGATTAATCTACCCCTAAAACAAGGTGAACAAATAATCGTAATGAACGAAGTCTTCCCCGCGGTCCGTTATGTTGTTCAACACAACATCCCAGGAATAAATAAAAAATTTGTGAATCTGTGTGGCGGAGATCCGCTCAAAATAATCAAGAAAAATATCACCCGTAAAACCCGTGCAGTGGTGCTTGACCATACCCAGTTCTTTACTGGAGAAATGATTGATTTATTGCCATTATCCGAATTTTTAAGAAATAAAGGGATATATCTCATTGTTGATGGTATTCAATCAATCGGTGCGATTGAATTTGATACAAAGAAAATACCAGTAGATTTTCTTTCTTCGGGTGGTGGTAAATGGTTATTTGGGCCGGGTGGTGCGGGTTTTTTATATGTAAATAAAAGAAATTTCAAAATTTTAAAAAGGCTTCATACCGGCTGGCTCGGTGTGGACTGGAAGAGTTTTGAAAATTTTGAGACCGCTCCCCCACTCTTCAATGATGCGCGGATGTTTGAAATGGGCACAAGGAACATAATTGGATTGAGCGGATTGACTGAACATATAAAGCTCTTGCTTGAGTTTGGTTTAAGAGATGTAGAAAATAGAGTTTTAGGATTAAAAATGACATTGAGGAAGGGATTTAAGAAACTAAAAATTCCTGTGATTACGCCTGAAAAAGGACCACAATCAGGTATCATCACGATAAAGCCAGAAAATCCCAGAAAAGTATATGAATACCTGAACAAGAACAAGATAATTATCTCATTGCGTAATAATTGTTTGCGCTTTTCTCCCCATTTTTATAACACGGAAAACGAAATAGAAAGGGTTTTTGAAATATTAAAAAAATCCTTTAACTCTTAGCGAATAACGAATTTACCATACCTCGTACCGAGACAAAATTCATAGTAAAAAGAACACCGGATAAATATTTCAATTTCCATTGCACATCGCTCTTCCAACAAAGATCGAGGTAATTTCGTTTTTCCGCCTCACGATTCATACTCACCCACCGGGTCATAGCACCGCACCTCCATTGTCTTCATATCGCTATCCCAGGTTATCTCCTTTATTTCAACATCACTATCTCTATCTTTGTTTTTCACTTCCATCGCCATCCGCACCGAAACCGTATCCATCGCCTTGTTAAAAATAACCTGAAAATTAAGTGGCTCCAATCCCTTTTTCTTTTCTGTATGTTTGTAAATATCATTATCCTTCTCTTTATCCGCCGGGTCGGTGGAGAGGGCCTGGGGAGAATTTGTCACTAACACTTTAATAGAATCAGCACCAACATTACCCCGAATATCTT
>JBDRWA010000101.1:0-8147 GCA_039802145.1 Caldifarciminota bacterium
ATCCTTATGTCTCAGTAAAGATCAACCGTGATGTATCTTTCAAACAGATTTCTATAATTGAAGAAAAGATTGAAGAATTACCAGGGGTTGAAGTTGGTGTTGAACCTGTGCGTAATTATCCTTACAATCAACTTCTATGCCACTTGTTAGGTTATGTAAGTGAAATAACTGACCTGGAATTAAAACAATTCAAAGAATATAAAATAGGCGATTATATCGGAAGAATAGGAATAGAACAACAGTATGAAGGAATACTCGCAGGCAAGGATGGAATAGATTACATTGAGGTAGATGTAAAAGGAAGGGAATTAGGCAAGGTTCCCGAATACAGACCAATCCCACCGATTCCTGGTAATGATTTATATACAACGATTGACCTTGAATTAACCGATTCTACAGCAAAATTTCTAAAAGATTATCCAAAGGCATCTGCCATAGCAATGAATCCGCAAAATGGTGAGATTTATGTCTTCTACTCAAAACCTGGTTTTGATCCGAATCGGTTTGTCCACGGACTTACTGATGAAGAATGGCTGGTATTAAATAATCCCAAAGAAGCACCGCTCTATAATCGTGTTACAATGAGTTGTTATCCGATAGGCTCAACGATTAAACCATTCCTTGCGCTTGGTGCCCTTGATTTAGGAATGATTGGAGCAGAAAAAAGATTTGACCCCTGCAGGGGTGGTTTGAAATTGGGCAATCGTTATTTCGGATGCTGGAAAATACATGGCAGTCTCAACCTCATTGATGCAATTATTTATTCCTGTGATGTATATTTTTATCAACTTGGCAGATATTTAGGAATTGACAATATAACCGATGTCCTCTTTGAAGTCGGCTTTGGTAAACCCACGGGTATTGACTTCCCTCAAGAGAAAGTTGGACTTGTGCCCGAGCGAAAATGGATGGAAAGACGCTATGGCAAAAACTGGACCGAAGGGCATATATTTAATCTGAGTATCGGTCAGGGAGATATGCTTGCTACACCAATTCAACTTGCCCGGGCTTACACCATATTTGCCAATCAGGAAAATAGTATTGTCACGCCCCACTTAAATAAAAATTTAAACACAGGCAGTAAAAAAATAGAAAAAAAGATTGATGCATTAAAATTGGTGCGTGAGGCACTAAGCGGGGTCGTAGCAAGGGGGACTGGAATGATGGCACAGGTTCAAGGTTTTGAAGTCAGTGGTAAAACAGGGACTGCTGAAAATCCACATGGTGAAGACCATTCTCTGTTTGTCGGTTATGCGCCAAAAGAAAATCCCGAGATACTTGTCTGTGTTGTGGTAGAGAATGCCGGCCATGGTGGAAGTGTTGCTGCACCAATTGTGGGCAAGATAATTAAAACATATTACGAAATAAGCAAGAGGCTCAGCAGTGAATAAAAAAGATTATAGTATTTTAATAATCAGCACGATAATTTCTCTGCTCGGTCTGGCAATGATATTTTCAACGGGCGGCTTAAGCTATTTCATAAGGCAGGCAATATGGCTCGGCATTGCGGTATTAATCTGTCTAATGATAAGCAGATTCTCAAGCCGATTCTGGCAGACATTTGCCCTACCGATATATATCTTTACCTGTATTTTAACTTTGATTGTCCTGGTCTATGCATCAAGTTATCCAAGGCGATGGTTCAATATTGGCTTCTTTTCTCTACAACCTTCAGAATTTGCTAAGATTGGAACGATCTTATTCCTGGCAACTTATTTAAGCGAAAGAAAAAAAATTGATAAGTTTACTGATTTTTTTATCCCGATAATCATCATAGCAATCCCTTCTTTTCTTATTTTCGTTGAACCCGACCTTGGAGCCGCCCAGATTTTTTTCCCGATTATGTGTATTATGCTTTTCTGGGCAGGCATGCCATTTGAGAAAATCTTAATATTTTTCTCGCCGATAATTTCGGCTATAACAAGTTTTTCTATATATACATGGCTCGGATTTATGATAATCTTTGGCATCTTCGTTTATTCAAGAAAAAAATTAACTGAAATACTTTACCATTTAATTGCTAACCCAATAGCTGGACTCATAACTCCGATTATCTGGCATTCATTAAAATCATACCAGCAAAAAAGAATCATTGCATTTCTCTCGCCCTGGATCGACCCCCAGGGAATTTCCTGGCAGTCCATACAATCAAAGATTGCGATCGGATCAGGACGTTTATTTGGCAAGGGATTTCTATCCGGCACCCAGAAAAAGTTAGAATTCTTACCCGAACGACACACGGATTTTATCTTCTCCTGTATTGGTGAAGAGTTTGGATTGATTGGAATTTTAATAACTGTATTGTTGTATATCTTTCTTTTTTATAAGCTCTTAAGGATTGCACGCGAAACAAAGAATAAATTTCTAAGCCTTGTTGTCATTGGGATTATGTCCTGGTTCTGGTATCAGGCGTTCATAAATATGGGTATGACGCTCGGCATACTTCCAATCACCGGTGTACCACTGCCATTCATCAGTTACGGTGGTTCTGCACTCCTTTCCTGTTTCATTGGAATTGGTATTGTTCTTTCAATTGTCCATAATAAATATTGATGGATAATAGAATTTGGCGTCTTCTTGATACAGGGGTTTTAAATGCTGCAGAAAATATGGCCATTGATGAAATGCTCCTTGAACTGCGTGCAAAAAATCAAATACCGAATACATTGAGAATACTGCAATTTAGCCCCCCGGCTACCCTTGTTGGATTCCATCAGTCAATTGAACAAGAAATCAGGATTGATTATTGTAACAAAATGGGCATTGATATAAACCGCCGTATAACCGGTGGTGGTGCTATCTTTTTTGACAAAACTCAATTGGGCTGGGAGATAATCTGTAGTAAAGATTTTTTCAATAATTCTATGCCCAATGTTGAATTGTTTAAAAAACTTTCTTTACCCATAATCAATATGCTCGGGCAACTTGGAATAAATGCGAACTTCAGGGGACGAAATGATATAGAAGTAAATGGCAGGAAAATATCTGGTACCGGGGGTGTTGAATGGGGAAATGCATTTTTATTTCAGGGAACGCTACTCGTTGATTTTGATGTTGATACAATGCTAAGGGCACTCCGTATCCCGATTGAAAAACTGAAAAGGCATGAGATTGATTCCTTAAAAGAAAGGGTAACCTGTATTAAATGGGAACTCGGCTATACACCCGATATTAAAATTCTGAAAGGGCTGATCAAAAAAAGTTTTGAGAAAGATTTTGGTATAAAATTAATAAAATCAAATTTGACAGTACTGGAATTAAACTCACTGCCCGCCTATTTGGAAAAATTCCGTTCAGATAAATGGATATATAAAGTTAGAGCCCCGGTGTGTGAGCAACCAGTCCTTTACATTACACGCCTGAGCAAGGCGGGAAAAATCAAGGCATTTTTTACGCTGAATCTGCGCCAAAAAAGAATTCAAAGTGTCATATTTATGGGTGACTTTTTTGCCTATCCATCACGGGCAATATTTGACCTTGAGGCAGTATTTAAAGAGATGCCCCTGGAAAAAGAATTGATCACTAATAAAATAAAAGAATATTTTCAGAATTGTAAAAATCTTTATATACCTTATGTAAAGATTGAAGATTTTATAAAGATTATAGATGGTCTTTTTGAAAAATTGAATATCATAGAACTCGGTATTTCACCCGAACAATCAAATCACATATTCCTTGTCAATGGTTCATACGAAGGAATCCTTAAAAATAAACCCAATTATCTACTTCTCCCCTATTGTGCCAAATCAACCAAGTGCTCTTATCGGTATAAAGACCAGTGCGAGATGTGCGATGATTGTACAGTCGGCGATGCATACAGAATCGCCATTGCATTAAATATCAAACCGATTACGATTACGAGTTTTGAAGATTTAATTGCAAAACTTAGAAAATTAAAAAGGAACAAGGTATCAGGATATATTGGATGCTGCTGCGAACAATTCTATACAAAACATCAGGATAGATTTGAGTCTGCAGGCATTCCAGCAATACTACTTGACATATATAACGAAACCTGTTATGATTTAGGTAAGGCAACTTTTGCCTACAAAGGTGAATTTGAAAATCAGACGAATCTAAATTTGGAATTATTAAGGAAGGTGCTTGATGGAATATGATGTCCTAATTGTTGGTGCTGGACCCGCGGGAGCAACAACAGGTTGGCATATTGCCCGCGAAAATTTTAGAGTCCTAATGGTTGATAAAAAGAAAGAAGTTGGAGTTCCGGTTCAATGTGCAGAATATATTCCTGCCCTTCTTTCAAAAGAAATAACGATCCCAGGTGATGCAATTGCAAATGAAATAAAGGGATTGAAGATATATTTCCCGGATAATCGTTCATATGCGTTTTCTGCCCCGGGTTATATTCTGAATCGTGCAATTTTTGATAAATATTTAACATTGAATGCAGTTAAAGCCGGTGCTCGTTTATGGCTAAAAACAAAATTCCTTGGAATTGAAAACGATAAAATTCTGCTTTCCCAGAATGGTAGAATGATAGAAATAAAAGCCAAAATCATTATCGGTGCCGATGGTCCAAATTCCCGGGTAAGTCGTTTTATAAACAGACGCTATAAAGATTATGTCGTTGCCTATCAACAAGAATTACCGTTAATTGAAAAAATGGAACATACCGAAGTTTATTTTGATGAAAAATTTTTCGGTGGTTATGCCTGGTTATTTCCCAAAAAACAAAGTGCTAATGTTGGATTGGGTGTGAGAATTGGTTATAAAATAAAAGTTAAGGAATTATTTATTCAATTTATTGAAAGACTTGTAAAAGATAAAAAAGTTCTTAATACACCTTTAAAAACTGTCACTGGTTTGATCCCTGTAGGTGGGCCGGTTCAAACCATAAAAAATAATATCTTACTCGTTGGCGATGCCGCAGGACAGACCCATCCAATCACCGGGGCGGGCATTTCTCAAGCAGTATTATGTGCGAAATTTGCTGCGGACGCAGTTAAAAAAACACTGCAAAAAAATGATTTGAATTTACTAAATATTTATGGAAAGGAATGGCAGAATATCTATCTTGAAGAATTGAATCGAGCAATAAAAAAGAGGGAGTTAATGGAAAAGAACTGGAACAGAATAACAGATATTTTAAAAGAATGCTGGGTGTCATTCCCTGAATACTATGGATGATTTAAAAAATCTTGCAAAAAAGGCAAGAGAGATATCATATTCTCACCACGGGAAGAAAATTACATTCTATATACCAGGAATGTTTCACTATAATGGTATTAAAGGAAATTTCCCGGGTGTATCACTCACCGGGAAATCCTGTGGACTGAATTGTGCCCATTGTCAGGGCAGACTCTTAGAATCTATGTTACCAGTTGAAAGTGCAAATCAACTTTTAGACTTAGGAGAAATGCTTTACAAAAATAATGCCGTCGGTTTCCTCTTAAGCGGAGGTTTTGATTCAAATCATACAATTCCTTTGATAGACTACATCCCAGCAATTAAAAAAATTAAGGAAAGAACCGGTTTAAAAATCACGCTCCACTGTGGTATTCTGGACCAGAAGACCTGTATTATGCTTAAAGAAGCAGGCATAGACCAAGCCCTTATTGATGTAATAGGCGATGATGATACAATAAAAAATGTATACAGAACAGAGAAAAAGGTTGATGATATAATAGATACAATAAAGAACCTGTTAAATGCCCAAATCCCTGTCATACCCCATATCGTTGTTGGATTAAATTATGGGAAAATTTCCGGTGAACACCGGGCACTTGAGATAATAAAAGATTTTCCCATTAGTACTCTCGTCTTTGTCAGCCTTATGCCTGTTCCCGATACCCCGATGGAAAATATAAAAACTCCGACTGCGGAAGAAATTGCACGATTGGTGATCAATGCCCGTTTTAAAATGCCCAAACTTATCATTGCACTGGGATGTGCCCGAAAAAGGGGATATAAAGATATTGACCTATGGGCAATTGAATGTGGTGTGAATCGCATTGCCCTGCCCGCGGACGAAGCGGTAGCAAAGGCAAAGGAATATAATCTTTTTATTGAATGGCAGAAAACCTGCTGTTCGTTATAGAAGGGGGTGTAAATGAAAATGGAAAGTCCTGATTATATCCGAATCAGTCAGGCCGCCGCAATGGTTCTGGGTTTTAAAAATGGTTTGTTTTACCGAAATGCAAAATCACCCTGTATTAATATCCTGCTCACCTATGAAAACGGTTGTGCCGGCAATTGCGCGTATTGTGGATTATCAATGAAAAGGCCTGGTGAATACAGAGAGAAAAGTTTCATAAGGGTTGAATGGAATAATTATCCAATCAGTGAAGTCATACAAAGAATTAAAAATAAGAATGACTACATCAGACGCATCTGTATCTCAATGATTACAAATCGCCGTGCGGTAAATGATACAAAAAAGATTATCCAGATGCTCCATAACGAAGTTCCATATCCAATTTCAGTCCTTGCTGCACCAACCATTCTCAGCCAAGAAGATTTCTTGGAAATGAAAAAACTTGGTGCTGACCGACTGGGAATAGCAGTTGATGCCTGCACCCCAAGATTGTTTGAGCAATTTCGGGGCAAAGGTGTAAAGGGACCGCATAAGTGGGAAACCTACTGGTCAGCACTTCAGCAGGCGGTTTCGGCATTTGGCAGGGGTTATGTTGGTGTCCATCTCATCGTTGGACTTGGTGAAACTGAAAAAGAAATGGTAGAAACGATTCAAAAAGCGCAAGATAGTGGTATTGAAACCCATCTATTCAGTTTTTTCCCTGAATCAGACTCAATACTTGCCCATCAAAATCCACCCAGCATCGGAACCTACCGCAGGATTCAACTTGCGCGGTATTTAATAAATAAAAATGTTTGCACAATAAAAGAATTTGAATTTGATGAGAAAGGTAGAATTACAAAATTCAATATCCCTGAACCTGAACTTGAAAAACACATAAACTCAGGGAAACCTTTTATGACAAGTGGTTGCCCTGGTGAAGATGGAGAAGTCGCTTGCAACCGCCCCTATTCTGATTCACTACCAGGTGACGATATAAGAAATTTTCCATTCTTGCCTGACCCGAATGATATTGCAAAAATAAAAAAGGAACTGAAGATATATGTATAACAAAATAAACGAAAAAATCATAGATAAACTTCTCTCAATTCTTGGCAAGGAAAATGTTATATTAGAAAAAGAAGCACTGGAAAACTATGCCCATGATGAAACACCGCTTTATCAATCAATGCCCGAAGTTGTAGTAAAACCGATAAACACAAAACAAATTTCAGAAATAATGGTGATTGCAAATGAAAATCAAATACCGGTAACCCCGCGGGGTGGTGGGACAAGTCTTTCCGCAGGTGCCGTCCCAATCCACAATGGTATTGTCCTATCGCTCGAAAGGATGAATCATATCAAAGAGGTTGATGAAAAAAATCTGATGGCAATTGTAGAACCGGGTATCATAACCGGAATAATGGAAAAAGAACTTGCTCGGTATAATCTTTTCTTTCCCCCTGACCCTGTAAGCCTTGATTCCTGTACTATTGGGGGGAACATTGCGGAATGTGCAGGTGGACCAAGGGCGATGAAATATGGCGTTACAAAAAACTATATAACGGGTTTAGAAATAGTACTCGCGGATGGTGAAATTATCAGATTGGGTGGCAAATTGCTCAAAAATGTGACTGGTTATGATATGCTCAGTTTGTTTATTGGCTCAGAAGGCACGCTCGGAATTGTCACTGAAGCAACCATAAAAACACTGGTGATTCCTGAAATAATCGTTGACCTTTATATCCCATTTAAAACCGTCTCTGATGCGTCGAATTTTTCTATTGAAGTTCTGAATAGCGGTTTAACTCCCACCGCGATTGAACTTATGGAAGGCGAAGTTGTAAGAATGGTTGAAAAATATCTACAGAGAAGGGTTCCATACAGTAAAGCAAATGGACACACAATCGTAGAAATAGACGGTAATGATAAAGAATATTTGAGAAAAATCTGGGAAAAAATTGGGGTTATTGCATTAAAATTCAATGCCATGGATGTGCTTGTAGCCGAAACTCTCCAGGATCGGGAGCGGGTATGGGAAATAAGAAAGAAGATCGGCGATTCCCTAAAATCACAAACAAAAATAATAGCCCGAGAAGATTTGGTAGTTCCC
>JBDRWA010000102.1:0-8065 GCA_039802145.1 Caldifarciminota bacterium
ATTTTATCCTGTTCTTTCCTATTCTTTAAGAGGTATTCCAACACCGATCTTAACTCTTCGGGTGCACGGGGTTTGATAAGATGATAGCATGAATTCAATGCTGGGTAAATAAACAATATCAAAGAGATTGATGTTGCAATCGGTGTTGAACTCTTTTTTACTATGTTGTACATTAAGGTAACACCAGCACTAACAAAGATTGATAAAATTGGTGCGATAAATAGTATCACCCGACCTTCAAATGGATAGAGTCTAAGAATAGAACAAAGGATAGTAATAATAAAGGGAATAATAATGATTAGTGAGGCGATTTTTTTGTTTCTATAAAAATAAATAATACCAATTATGAAAAATAATATTGCAAGGAAGATATCGTAAATAGAAAAACCCCCAGGATTTTTAAAAATTCTGACCAACATATAAATTATTTGATATACTTCAGCTAATGACTTAGGTGGGAATGGGATAAAATCATTTTGCCAGAAATTCAGTAATGCTTTATGCACTGTATAGTGGCGGAGACAAAGAAAATAATTTGAAGTAAGGCTTAAAAAAGCCAATATGCCAACAATTATGATTATCAATAGTGCTTTATCCTTTTTATTTTGTATTATGTGGATTAACAGGACGATACCGGTGCCAGAAAAAACAAAAACTGCAGGAAAAGAAAGCCAGATGGTGATAGCACCGACAATGCCATAGATTATCAACATTGAAATATTCAGGTTATCTCTAATTATAATTAATACAAGAAAGATTAGTAATAGAGAAAAGAATACATCGCTTGAATATGGCTTTACTTCCGAAGAAAAATAGATTAAATAATCATTTAAGACAAAAAAGGCAAGACCAAAAAGAGTGATTTTATAGTCGCCAATTATTTTTAAAATTTTGTAAAAAAGGAAAAGGGCTAAAATGCCGGCAATCAGCGGGAAGATTCGTAATGCATATTCATTATTGCCAAATATATTTACACACAATTTCTCTATATAAAGAAAACCGATCGGCGCTGCCTGGACATAATCAAGTGGTTTAATCAATGTTTGATAAGAACGTTCTATAATATTCATTGCCAATGGTGCTTCACCTTCAGTGAGAGAGCGGTTGAAGATATATTGTGCGAGACGGAAAATGGAACCGATTGTAATTAAAATACAGGGTATAAATTTCTTATATTTTTCAAATTTAAAATCCATTGGAAATTATAGTTAATCATATAAATATGTCAATCTATTTGTGTTCCAGAATTAAATGTGCTGGTATTTTGCCAACCAGATTTGTGCATTTTTCTGCAAGAAGTTAAAATACTTTATTGACTTTCTTATTTGAATGATTAATATTAAGATAATGATTAATGGATACTTTTTTTTGTGGTTTTTCTGCATACTATTGAAGGGACAGGACCCGCTGGGCAATGATATCTCAGGTGACCAGCAAATAGGCATAGTAAATCACTACTTGGAGAAGCCAATAGTGGTCCGCGTTGTTGATGAAAAGGGCAGAGGGGTTGAAAATGTAAAAGTGTTTTTTTCGGTTCTCAAGGAACCTTTGGAGAATAAACTCACAAGTAAATTTGCGGTTATACATCCTGAGACAACATACACAGATAAAGATGGTTTTGCAAAAACTTTTATAAAACTCGGGGGTGCCCGGGGTGATTACTACATACTTGTTAGAAATAATAGCGACGCTCTTATATTCCATTTTACGGGTATGGAACGAGACTGGGTATTGATAATGGTAATTTCTATAATTGGAGGGCTCGCTCTTTTTATATTTGCCCTGAGTTATGGTAGCAAAGGGTTGATTCGGGGGCTTGGTTCCAAGACGCGAGATCTATTATTCAATTTCACAAATCGTCGTCTGACTGCTCTGGTCAGCGGATTTTTTATTACGGCTATTTTTGGTTCCTGTACTGCAACTGCTTCATTGTTGATAAAGTTTGCCTCAGCGGGTATTGTCCCAGTGATTTCAGGACTTGCGGTAATGCTCGGTGCGAATGTTGGTGCCACATTAACAATTCAATTTCTCGCTTTCAATATTATGAACTATTCACTTTGCATAGTTACTGCTGGTGTGCTCCTAAGATTATTATTCCCCAACCTCCGAAATCTCGCTCAGTTTATTTTTGGTATCGGTTTATTATTCTTCTCATTAAAGATTATTTCTACAGGCATTGTAAATGTAAAATATCTATCAGGATTTACTAAATCAATTGTAAGTTTGAATAATGCCCCGATTCTTGCAGTTTTGATCGGCACATTGCTTTCGTTCATATTTCGTTCGAGCACGGCAATTATTGGTTTTATTCTTGTTCTTGTATTTGAATCCGCGATATCTACCATTTCTGCATTTAATCTGGTGCTGGGAGCAAATCTCGGAACAACGATACTTCACATGCTCATTGCAGATTCAGTTAATGCGAGAAGGATTGCTCTGGGAAACTTTATTTTTAAATTGGTTGGTGTTATAATATTCGTATTATTAATTGATTATATCGGATTTATATCCTTCGGTGGCAATAGTGCAAGACAGATTGCGAATTTCCATACGATCTTTAATATTTTTATTGCACTTATTTTTCTGCCTCTCCTCAGTCCATTTAATAAATTGCTAAATTATCTTGTTATTGAAACAAAGCACGAAATTTTAAAAACTAAAAAACTTGATCAGACATTCCTTGATACACCATCAATTGCAATCGGTCAGGCATTGAAAGAAATTATGGATATGGGTGATAAAACGGTTAAGATGCTTGAGGATTCAATAAAGGTCTTTGAAAAGAGGGATATTGTTTTAAGGAAATCAATTATTGAGGCAGACGATGAGATCGATCGTATAGATGAATTGGTAACTCCTTATCTTTCCCGACTGAATCCTGAAGAGATGGACCAAGAACTTAGAAAAATGCAAATTGGTTTGCTCACTGTTGCTGCGGAACTGGAACATATCGGCGATACAATTTCAAAAAATTTAATGAACTACGCAAAAAAGCAGATAGATGAAGGCATGGAATTTTCTCAAGAGGGGTTGGCTCAAATCAAAGAATTCCACAAATTTGTTCTGGATACTTTGAGAATGTCCATTTCCAGTATGGCAACCAGGGATCGGAAATTTGCTCAGGAAGTTTTCTCAAGACGCGATAAAGGATTAAAAATGGCTAAGGAATTTGAGATAAAACATATTGATAGACTGCAAAGGGGATTGAAAGAGAGTTTGGAAACTTCAACTATCCATCTTGATATATTAAGCGACCTCGAAAGAATCAACTTTCATGCAACTGAAATTGCTAACGCAGTTATGGGTATTTTATGAATACTAAAAACTATCTTTTAATGGCATTTATTTTGCTCTGTTTATTGGGCATATTTCTGATTTTCAGCATAATAAACAATCAGCGCACTATGCTTGCTTTCTTCAAAGACGAAGCCCGTTCATTTTTAACACTGATTGCACTTGCTCAGGAGCACTCCATCTTTGCGGAGGCAGAACTTGAAGATAAAATTACTGATAATCTCATTAGCATAATAAATTATCTCCACGAAATTGGTCTAAAAAAAGACAACCTTGATAAAGTACGACAGAATTTTAATCTAAGTTCAATAGTGATTTATGATTCAATAAGGAGAAAGGATTTATTAAAGTCGGGCAATCCATACGAAATTGATTACAAAAGTTTTAAGGAAGGGGATAGGATTAAATATTATTATTTCACAATACTTAACGAAAAATTTATTCGTTTTATTTATAAAACTGAAAGGGTTGTATTCCAGATTGAGTTATCCGCCGAGGAGATAAAAAAATTCAGTCAGGAGTATGGTATCGGCAAGATTCTCAATCAAATGGCAATAAATCCAATTATCAATTATGTTGTGCTTCAAGATTTACAGGGAATTATTTTTGCTACACCCAATGTTAAAGTAATGCCCAGGATACAGAGCGATTCATTACTATTGAAGGCATTTCAAAATGGAAAAGAAATATCACGTATAACAAATTTTGAAAACAAGAAAGTGCTTGAGATTGTTACCCCGTTTATCGTTGAAAAGGAAATTATTGGACTTCTACGCATCGGTATGAATTTAGATAATTATTATCAGTATCTTAATAATACCTATATTCAATTGGGGCTTTTATTTGTGATATTGTTCGGTGTTGGTATTGCTGTATTTACAATTTTCATAAAACATCAGGATTATCAGATGCGTGAACAATTCTTCTCACATATACTCGGTGCGATTGATGAAGGGGTTCTGCTTTTGGATGATAAAGGAAATATTAAAGGTGCCAATAAAATGTTCGGTAAAATTACTGGTGTGCAGGAATCTGAAATATTAAATAAGCAATATAATGTAGTATTTAGAGGAGATCCTTTTTTACTGCAAATCGTTAAGGAAACAAATAATTTTGTTGAAGAGGAAAGGGAAATCTTCAATAAGGTTATAAAATATGCCACATATCCACTTTATGATAGAAACAAAAAATTTTTTGGAACAATATCAATACTACATGATGTCTCAGAAATTCGAAAAAGAGAAAAAGAACAAAAGGAGAAAGAGCGATTGACTTTTCTTGGGAATCTTGTTGCAAACTTTGCACATGAGATAAAAAATCCATTGAATGGTCTGGCAATTGCAGCCCAACGCTTACATAGAGAATTTCCTTCACAGGGTGAATCTTATAATCAGCTCATTTCTGCAATCATCAAAGAAATTGATTCAATGACAAGAATCCTTAATGATTTTTTAAGCCTGGTGCGACCGCAGATAAAGGAAAGTCAGGAATTTGATCTGAGCCGATTAATAAAAGATATGGAGATTTTAATAAATGAACAGACAAAACAAAAAAATATTAAATTCAATATTGATATAGAAGAGGGGGTGATTATAAAGGGAAATATGGAAGATATAAGGCGTGCATTAATGAATTTACTACTCAATGCAATTGAGGCTGTTTCTTCTGTACCTAAAATTGATTCCCAGATCGGGATCTCTTTGAAAAAAGAAAATGGGCATGCTTTAATTAAGGTATATGACAACGGACCAGGAATACCTGCTTCTGCCCTTGATAAAATTTTTGAACCATATTTTACAACCAAAAAAGGTGGGACCGGACTGGGGCTGTTTATTGCGCACAAGATAGTAAGTGAACATAATGGCACCATAAATGTGGAGAGTAGCAAGGAAAAGGGCACCGTATTCACCATCAGATTAAGTATTTAAAAAAGGTATAAGAATTCTTGACTTTATTTTAAAAATATGGATAATAATGCGATAACAAGGAGGCTTTATTATGAAATATTTTCTGATTGGTTTAATGCTCTTTACATTTGTATATGCTATGGGTGGTAGAGCTGAAGTGCCACAGAAATTTGATGAAATTGTGCAGGGCAATAATCGTTTCTGTTTTAATCTTTATAAGAATTTGACTGAAAGTGAAACTGGAAATATTTTTTACTCACCATTCAGTATTACAATGGCAATAGCGATGGTCTTTGAAGGGGCAAAGAGTTGGGTTAAAGGTGAGATGTATGAAGTCTTTAAATTCCCTCTGGATGAGAAAAATCGTCGGGAAACTTTTCTATCCCTTTATAAACAAATTAATAAAAAGAATGCAAAATATAGATTACATATTGCTAATGCCTTATGGATTCAAAAAGACTACCCATTTTTACCTGAATATTTGAAGACGATTCAAAAATATTACGATGGTTATGCACGGAATGTGGATTTTATAGGAGCAACCGAGCAAACGCGCCAGATAATCAACAAATGGGTAGAAGATAAGACCAATCAAAAAATAAAAGACCTCTTCCCACCAGGTTCAATTGACCAACAATCAAGATTGGTGATTACCAATGCGATATATTTTAAAGGGCAGTGGCTTAAACAATTTGATAAATCATTAACAACCGAAGAAGACTTCTGGGTTAACGAGTCAAAGACAATAAAAGTACCGATGATGAAGAGAATAGACCCGGAGACCAGATTTAATTATGCTGAGACAGATGAACTGCAGATTCTTGAATTACCTTACGAAGGAAATGATTTATCAATGGTCATATTACTGCCGCGCAAGAATGATTTGAAATTAGTTGAGAAAGAGTTATCTCAAGAAAAATTTGAAGAGTGGAAAAAACTTTTGTCTGAGACACGGGTAGAAGTATATTTGCCCAAGTTTACTTTCAAAACGAGATATACCCTTACACCCAACTTATCACAACTTGGTATGCCCAACGCATTTTCCCCTCACTGCGATTTTTCTGGCATAGATGGAACGAAGAATTTATACATTCGTTCGGTGGTGCATCAGGCTTATGTTGATGTTAATGAAGAGGGGACGGAAGCTGCGGCTGCGACCGGCGTTGTGGTTGGAATTACTTCAGTGGGTCCAAGAATTCCTGTGTTTCGTGCTGATCATCCATTTATTTTTGTGATACAAGAAAAAAATACCGGTAATATACTTTTCATTGGCAGGGTTGTTGAACCAAAAGCATAATGTTAGATGTTAATTTTAAGAGAGAAAATTAATATTGATGAAATTAAACGAATTGCTCAAGAGACATTTGGAACTGTAGTGAAAGCAGTCGTGGATGTGGAAAAAGGTATAATGGCTATCGGAGCTGAACTTCACGCCGATGAAGAAGCCGAGTTGCTTACGATTGGGTCAAAACAAGAAAGTCTCTGGGGCATAAATATCTATCCTGATGCCGAAAGCGAAAGTTTTATTGAATTTGATTCGTTGATAAATTTGCGGCCTTCACAGGGTAACAAAACGCGCGGTGTTGATAATCCAGAAATAAGAAAAAGAATAATTGAGATTGTAAATAGTTTGATAGCAAGATGAACTACCAGCATAAGGAACTTGCTCAGGGGAAATGGTTCCAATTTTCTTTTATTGAACAGATGGCACATATTGGTAGTGAGGTTAATAGAGCGATTAACTGGCGTGAGAAAAACCGTGAATACAGTATAAAAGCGACAGAAAGGGCACTGGAACTTATTGATTTGACGATTATTGATCCTAAAAATAAAAGACGTTTAAAGGAATTAGTACGATTGCGTGAGGTGCTTGTTGATTATTTTTATTTTGATAATCAATATGGTTCTTCTGATGAGTTGTGGCAGAGTTATTTTTATCCGTTTTTTTATGCTGCAAGAAAGGGAAAATGAAGGTTGGAATAATCATTGCATCAGAAAGGAAGAATGGTAATTGTGACTTACTCGCAAGGTACTCGGAAAAATATTTAAGAGAAAAAGGGGTTACGCCAAATCTTGTATATCTAAAAGATTTTGAGATAAAACAATGTCAGGGATGTATGTCCTGTGTTTTTAAGAACGCAAAATGTAAAATTGATGATGACCTTTATAAACTTGCCGAAAAGATTATAAATACTGATGGTTTAATCTTATTTGCACCAACCTATGTATTAACAATTCCGGGTAAATTAAAAATTTTTCTTGATAGATTTTTGTGCCTTTACCCATTGATTAAAGATAGACCTGAATGGCCCGCGATAAGTATTGGTGTGGCATCACCGATTGACTGGAATCAATTCCAGCTGTCTTTGATGAATATTTTCTTGCTGGCATTGGGTTGTCGGATTGTTGGTAGTTTTTTCATATACGGTGCAGGACAGGGAGAGGTATTGCTGGAAGATGGGATAACCAAGCTTGAAAAATCAATTAATAGTCTGATTGATTTTAAATGCGAGCCTTTTGCTTCAGTCGTTTCAAAATACTGCCCAATAGATTTTTGTGATATTTTCCAGCGTATAAAAGGTGATTTATATCGCTGCCCGGTATGTTTGACGACTGCGAAAGCGGTTGAAGATGGATTTTATTTTGATGCAAAGGATTTGAATAAACATCGCTGGACCAAAGAAAAAATGGAAGAACATTTCAAAGATTGGATTCTCAATACAAAAGAAAGATTCCGTAAATTGCTTCCGGAGATTCATAGGAAAAAAAGAGATTTAGGACTCTTTTAACCGAGATAATAATCTCAGATTTAAGCAATATAAAATTACACTTAAGTCATAAACGCACATTTGACATATTAAGAA
>JBDRWA010000103.1:0-7943 GCA_039802145.1 Caldifarciminota bacterium
CGGGCAAATGGTTGGTTTCTAAGATAGTAATAGTAATACATATCTTTATAATCTTCATCAATCGGCTCTTCTACATTCGGTGAACCAATCTTTTCGGTATAATACGCCTTGGTTGCCTCCAGGTCACAATCCCATGCCTTTGCCTGTATATTCTCTACAATCTGCATTATTAGTGCCTTTAATCCTGCTTCGTCCATTGTGCCATCGCTCTTTATCGCATCCAAAAACATTGACTCATAATATTTTAATCCTGGCGGACGCTGTAAAACTGAAAGTTTTATCGGATTATAATTCACGATTTGTAAAATTCCGTCTTTCTGTAATTTTTCAGCAATGATGGTAAACACTTTATTTACTGGATAATCTAAGAATATTGCGGCTTCAATTAAATCCAGTTTTGCCACCTTGCCTGATTTTCTAAATGTGGCAACCTCAATCTTAGGTGGTATCCAATCCGTTCTGAGCCATTGTAAACTCTGGACATCGCTGTAAAGCCCCTTTATCTTCTCTGCCTTCTTGTTGGAATAAAACAGATATGGAATGATTGAAAATAACATATAGATTAATTCGTAAGGGATAAAAAACTTTTTCCTGCGCTCAGGTTTTATCTCAATCCTGCCGAATCTCGCGGTGTTAAAATAACTTGAAGGAATATATTGCTGAATCAATATTTTTTCCATAGTTGCCACATTATCTTTATGGATTCTCACCGTGAAATAATACTTTCCCTTTGACTCCTGTCCAAAATAATCCAACAAATACCTTTCATTCATAAATTTTTCTGTCCGGAATCCGTATGCATCAGGATCGATCTGTTCACCTTTTACTTCTATCGGATAATAGACTTTGACCGTATAATGTTCCATTGGTTCATCCCACTGGGGTGGTGCCCAGTGGAACACAACAAGTTCACCAAATTCACTCTGGGTTACTGCAAGATTGCCGCTCCTTCCCAGGTCACCACCAAAATGTATAATAAAAGTTATTTGACCAGGTCCATATCTCTTTCCTTTGCTTAACACGATATCATATTTTCCACCACCCAGGTCTTTAATATCTATAGGATATTTATTGTTGTATTCATCAAGGGCATGAGAATTTTGATAATCAAAGAAAGGTTCAACCGATAGCCCCTCCAGATAGAATGCACTCATTGAGCCGGAAATAACATTCCAGCGAATCTTATAAACAAAATCCGCCCTTCCATCCTGCCAAAGGGCAACATCCACCTCAACCCATTTTAAATCAACCGTAAGTGAAAGTAAATAAAAGAATAGTATCATTTCATTTGTAGTGCCATTGTATTTGCAGTATGTTCTGCTTTTTTGCGGCGAATTTGCAGAATCGTACCTGCTTCTTCTTGCAGCATCCATTCTGGCTCGTCAAAAAAATTCGCAAAGGCAAACGAAGTGATACTGCAAGTTCTGACTTTTGTGTCGGGACGATACTGCAAGCAAAGCGATACTGCATTTATATTTTTTAGGTATTTAGGGATTTTGGACTTTTAGGTATTTACTCCTTCGTCGCCTCAATCCTTGCCCTTAATAAATCCGCCTGTGCCGATATGAAATCTGAGTACGCCTGTTTTGCCTGGGACCAGCAGGTCTCATCAGGAAATGAATTGACTATTCCCTGCCAGATGAGTTTATATACCTTTTCAAGGATTGCCTTTGTATCACCTTTGCCAGAATATTCAAATTGTGCAATCACTGGAACTGGCTGGAAGACTGGTGTTGGTCCGGCAACTACCTCGGTCTGGGCACCTAAAAATACAACCCCCATCTCCTCAATCACATCAAGATGAATCTTTATCGCTGCTAATACCGAAGCAATAGAATAATCTGCGGTTGAAAATTTCATTATCAACAGATTATTCTTAATTTCACCGAATGGTAAATTCATCATACCTCCTTTTCTGTTTGTTTGCATTTCGTTTTAAGGCAAAACCCACAGGGGCCGTGTTATAACCCGTAAAAATGGTATCCGCAGGCTTTAGCCTGCGGATAAATATGTCTAAATCTCAGAGGATTTCGCACTCTAAAGGTTGCGGCTACCCGCAAAATTTGAATTGAGACACAGCCTCTACAGGTTTTCATAAACAAATTATATATAAATCCAAATTCAAATCAAGGAAAATATTTGTCATTTTGCATAAATCCTGCATTACAATGTAATTTAAATAATGAGTTTAAAATTTTTATTTTTAAAACCGTAATTCCTCATAAATTTTATTTGTAAGATATAATCTCTCTTCCTGTGTGAGCGGGATGTTCATTTCTATTGAACCTAAATATTGGTCAACTTTTTTATCATTCATTCTTAAACTCAATAACCTTTGCTCCTGTATCCCAGCCAATTGGTCAAATTTATTAAGCTCAAAATCAATGCTGAATCTTTTTCTTAAAAATTGTAAGACTATCTTCTGGGATTGATAATCGTCCACCAAAGAAAGATAAAAAGGGATTTCACACCAGAGACTCATTCCGGGAAGATTTTTTTTCTTGGCTTCATATAAAAGATAACTGCTCGTCGCCGGAGTTCCTTCATATGTCATATCTAATAGTCCATATTCTTTCATTTTCTTTTTTATTCCACTTTCGTTATAAACGCCCCATATCCTTCTTGGAGCAGAAAAAGTTAAAGAAGATACCAAACTGTTCAAGGTATATATTTCTTTAATGAATAACCTTTCACAGGCAATTTCCAAAATTGCTGATATGAATTGATAATGATTAAACTGAGGTTCAAAGCCTTTAAATATTACAATGTCATTCCTCTGCCCACAATAATATCTATTTTCTGGCATTACGGCAATATCATTCTCAATCTCAACACCATTTAAAGTATAAAATATCACTGGTGTAATTTCACAAAAAACCTCTCCGTTTATTTTTTCGTTCAATTCATTAAATATCATTTCCCCTATCTTCCCTGGAACTCGCTCCCAGATAACAAAAAGAACCGGATTATTCAATTCCGGTTCTCTAATCCACCGGATTATATCATTTCTCTGCATCTTTTTTGAAAAACTCCTTGAAGAATTCATCACCATGCTCCTTAAACCATCTAATTTCTTCATCACTTATCGGTGTGAGTGGTGCCTTATATTCCTTAAGTTGTTCAAATCCTTCTACTATTTTTTCTCTCATTTCCTGGGGCAGGCTGTCTATAAATGTATTGATGATTCGGTCAACATTTCTATCAACCTGTGCAATAAATGTATCAAATACAGAAAGATCAATCTTTAATGATAACATTCGTGTGAGAACTTGTAGTACAGCCTTTGACCCTTTGGGCCAGGGAATTGGAAGCCACTGGAGATAGTATGGTATTTCACCCATCAAACATATTCCATTCACTCCATATATTTTTGCAACACCGAGCATCAATCCATTAAGACCGGTGATTGTTCCCTGCCCATTCCTCCCTTCAACATCAGACATCAAAACTGTGTTTTCATAGTCTTTAAGTTCATTAATAAGGGAAGAAGTATTAGGAACCGCCCATACCCTTGGTCTTGAAGTATGATGAATCTGAGCAACTGCTGCACCAGATGTATATACCCTTTGAATTCCGTACTTCAATCCTAATTCAAGAACCATACTTGCAAGTTTATAAGCGGTCTCTCCCTTAGCATAGCCACCCTGAATTTCAGAGGGCTGTTCGTCAGCGATAAAAAATATTAAATCACATTTTTCGGTTGATTTAAAATAGAATTTATTGCGCGGAAAATTCAATGATTCAAGAATTCCATCTTTTATGGAAACTATAGAAGGATAAAAGAAATCATAGGGTTCAATCTCGGCAAATTCCTCTGCATTCAACTGTTCGCGCAGTGTATCGATCGCAATAAGTCCAATCCTTCCAATGCCAGGCCAGCCACATAAAAGAACAGGATTTTTCAAATTAGGCTCTTTATAAATTTTCAATCCCATATTCAATCTTTTATTCTATCAAGGTATTTCTTTGTCTCAACATCAATCCTCACTATATCCCCGGGTTTGATAAACTGCGGGACCATAATTTCCATTCCATTTTCAAGGATTGCAGATTTATAAGCCGCGTCAAATTCGCCTTTTATACCCTCACCGGTTGATTCCACTTTTATCTCCACGGTCTTAGGTATTATCACATCTATTGGCTCTCCTTCGTAAAATTCTATTTTTAATTTTAATCCGGGAGTAATAAATTTGCTGAAATTACCTAACTTCTCTTGCTCAATCAGAATCTGGTCGTAAGTTTCGGGATGCATAAAACAGAAACTTTTTCCATCCTGATAAATAAACTCCATTGTCACTCCTTCTACTATTACATCTTCAATCTTATCATCCGGATGGAATCTCTGTTCAGTAAGAGAATGGGTCCTTAAATTTCTTAACTTTGTATGAACCATTGAACCGAATTTAGCGGTCCCTGCTTTCAACTCTGTTGAAAGCACTTTATATAATTCATTATTCAATCTAATTGTAATTCCTGTTTTCATCTCTGATGCAGATATCATAAAGTACCTCTTGGTTGGTAGTTTTTTAAATCTTTCTCTAATTTATTATAATTAAAGAATCTAAGAAGTCAAGGTGGGTTGCAAACAGCACCAGACCTTGACAAGATAAAAAAAATAAATAAAATATAAATCAGGAGGAATTATGCAATCATTGATGACTGTTTATTTTATTTTTGCCCAATGGTCCGCGCCAGTAAATCTTGGAATTCCCGGTGTGGAAGATAGAAATCCCCAAACCTGTCGGGAACAATTGTGGGAAAGCCCTACCTGCCTTGTCTGGCAGGCTTACATAGGCGGAAATTGGGAGATATTCTCAAGGGTAATTAGTGGTTATTGGAGCGACACTTTAAGAATACCTGCTGGTTCAGGTGCAAATATAAATCCAACTGTTGCTTATGACACATTACGAAATCTTTTCTGGTGTGCCTGGCAAAGATATACTGATAACAACTGGGAAATTTTTGTATCATCAAAAACTATCTCCGGCCCATGGACAACACCAATCCGTCTGACTAATGATACAAATACTGATGTTTCACCATCAATTTGGGTTATTGGCACCAACGTGTGGGTGGTATGGCGTAAAGCCAATAATATCTATTCCTGTTATTATAATGGTACAACCTGGTCAGCACCTATGCCGGTAACGAATGATGCCACAACAATAATGAACGATAATCCAAAAATCAGTAGCCGCCATAATCACCCCTTTGTCGTCTGGGTAAGAGACCGTGATATTTATTACAGCGAATACATAAACAACACCTGGACAACACCTCAGGCGATTGCACCCCATACTGCCAATGATACACTACCCGATATTGCGGTGACACCCCAATGGCTGTACCCAGATAGTAAAGTCTGGGTATTCTGGCAGAGCAATCGTGATGGGAATTATGAAATTTATAGAACCGGGTGCGACAGCATGAATGTTTTCTATAGAATAACAAACAACAATGCCAATGATATCACACCTAATCCACTTGATTTTACAGTGTTTGTTCGTTTTTCAACGCCGCGATTATGTGGTTTCAGTACAGACCGAAATGGAAATTATGATATTTACTCGCTATTTTTTGATTATTGGGGAGGTTGTGATACAATTCCTGTGGATATAAATCCAGCCCAGGATGTTCTACCCGTCACAACAATGGTCAATGGCTATCCCTGTTATCTCTGGATTTTCTGGCAGACCGACCGAATTTCTGATTTAGATATATATGGCTCATATATAACTATCTTCAGCGATATTCACGAATCTGGGGCTAAACCACAAAATTCTATTTTGAAATGTATTCCCAATCCTGCAACTGACAAATGCTATATCAGATATTCTTTGAACAAGACGGGCAGGGTTAAGCTAACAATGTATGACATAAAAGGTAGATTAGTCCAGGAAATGCATAATGAAATCAAAAGCCCTGGCACTTATTATGAAAAAGTCGACATCACTTCTCTAAACAATGGTGTCTATTTTATAAAATTGCGAACCGAAGAGTCATTTACTATAGAAAAAGTGGTTGTGTTAAAATAAAATATTGCCCAAAAGATATCTATATTCGTTCTGCATTTTTGTAGTATAATCTTCAAGCATCCGAATTCATTCGGGCGAATTAAATTTTGAAGCCTTTAAACAAGGCTGAAACCCTGCCCTATAATCTTTAAAAAAACAAAGAAACTGTGTCGCAATGTCATTCAATTCTCTAAAATCTGTAGGTAATAATTGAATTTCTGAAAGGAATGTTATTTGTATAACATAATCCTGCATTTATTAAAGACTCAGGATGTAAATGAAGTTTTGAATGTTTATCTGATTTGCCTGCCTTTATGAATGAGGCAGTGGCTAAAGTACCAATTATATCACCAGCAATGGCTCCTGTCCAGTAGACCTTTGGATTTTCATTGCCGGCAAGGAAAATCAATCCCGCACTTGCCAGTGAACCGGCGACGCCGCCTACTGCGATAATGTTTGCCTCGGATTCGCTGAAATCTTTGTTCTCTACAATCTTATATCCCAATATTGAACCAAGACCAAGTCCTGTAATACCGGCGGAAATATACATCTTACCAGAAACCCTGCCATGGCCATCGTCAAAATATGACAAAAGCACAGGCAATGAAGCCGCACCAACAATTCCGCAATTTCCAAAAATCAAATAATCTCCATCCGCCAAATTAACTTTTCTCGTAACTTCGGAGCCTAAGAAAATTCCTGCACCAATACCGAAGATTGAACTTGCTAAATAATGCCTATGGTTAAATGTCGGGTCAGACCAGTTATCAAACAGACTGAGCAGTCCTGCGCTACTGGCACCAGTAAAATCACCGATGATCATAATTGTATTCCCCCTACCCATACTTAGATTAAACCTATTAACCGATTGAAAACCTGTATATTCACCAACCACACTGCCCGCAAGCGTAAATAAGGCACCGGTCCCCTCCAAAACATTCATATCAGCGATTGATGCTAAGGCACCAGCGATATAAAGCCCATTATAACCACCATACATGAACATATTGGCATGTGCCTTTGAAACATTGCAATTTTTTGTTAAAAGCAACGGAATAACAAACCCCGCAGAACTTGATAACATATAAACAGCAACACCCACCCGACTGTTATCAGGATTTACTGCCATTACTGATAATGGTGCCTGGATACAATAGGCAAAGACAAACGAACCCCCTAAAAACTCTCCGTAACCGGTGCGGTCTAAAATAACTGTTGGTATTTCTTTTTCCCGTAATGAGACAATCTCCTTCTGGATTTGTACAATCTGGTCTGCCTGAATATTCACTTTTTCGCGGATGGTAATACCGTCTTTCTTAGAATATATTTCAATAACATACGAAGAATCGGGCTGTAGAAATAATAATGCCTTTTGCAATGCAGGGTAATTTTTGAAAAATTCGAGTTTCTGGGCAAATACACTATCAATCTCATATATCTTTGCCTCAACATCAAATGGCACTTGTTTCTCATAAAAAGTTACATTTAAATCAACCTGTGCCAGAAAAAAGAAAATAATAAATTCCATTTTTCACCTCATTTGATTATAACAACTATTTCAACAATGTCAAGCAAGCTGAAACACTCCCCCTCAGCCAAAGGACTTTGCACCATGAACAATTCTTGTATAAAATACATTCTACTGACAAACTTGAAAATATGTGTATAATTGAGGTGAAAAAGGTATAATGCCCCCAAAGGAGTAAGCCTTGTCCCTACCTTTTGATTTAAAAAAGTAAGTGGATGCCATTATACCTTTTTTGCTTTTTATGAATTTCTTGGAGTTAAGGCTGAGCCTTTTATAATTAAAAAATATATGATACAAGAGGAGTTAACGGTATATGGAGCTGTTGAATCTTTTGAAAAGATGCTCAATGAATTTTAAAAATCTCTGGGCTGGAGTACATTCACTTTTCCCCTTGACTTTTT
>JBDRWA010000104.1:0-7886 GCA_039802145.1 Caldifarciminota bacterium
CCTGCCCGCTCCAGCGCTTTTGCCTTTGAAAGTAAAAGATTAAACTTAGCGTAGTCTGTTACGAAGAAAGATTTAAAGACGAGATTCTGTTTAGTTAATTTCAAATCGTGTTTTGATATTTTGATAGATTTTCTTAATTTGATAAGGGTTTGAGAAAGCATTCTATGTTTTATACTGCTTTTTCCCCAGAAATTTTGACAAATCTCATCGGTCAATAATCGGCCATATGGCGCAAGGACAAGGTGAATAAATAATGCCGCAGCCTTAGGTGGAATTTTTGCTTTAATTTTTTTACCATTTTTAAAGATACGCAAAGGGCCTAAAAATTCTATCCGATAGGTTGGGGTATCTCGTTTGAAAATGGGAAATTCAAGCATAGTTGGTGGTAGACCAGGATTTTTGCCTTTTTCAAGAAATTTTCTCACTGCTTCAGGATAAAATAGCACAAAGAGGTGTAAAAGCCCTGATATCCCATGGGCTATTGCATATAAAACTGCACGCCGGTAATATTTGGAAAGGTATCTTCCCCGAGATTTTTTTAAAATATTTATAAGACGGATAAAAGATAGTTTTTCAAATTTTTTTTCCAATAGACAGTTCTCGTTCGCTAGTAATGTTCTTAATGTATATTCTCTATATAAATTTTGCTTTAGTAGGTATGGGTTATACTTTTTTAAAATCTCTTCCGCTTTTTTTCGTTCATTCAATGCTGCATAAATGAATGCTTCAAATTCCGAGGCAGTGTGAACATAGTTTTGGATTAATTGGTGTACTGCATTTTGTAAGGTTTTGGTACATAAATTTAAAGCTTCAGTAAATTGTCCATTTATAAAATTAATATGCACCATGATAAGCATTTTTATAATATTTAACGGTTCTGATTTGTTGGGTGTATTTTTTATTATTTGTTCTGCTACTGAATATTTGCCTTCATGGCATAAACTTATTGCAAGATTTAAAAAATCGAGGGAATTTTTTCCCGCAGGAGATTGGCGCTTGATACATTTTTGAAGCAAAATCTGTGCTATTTTATTCTCACCTAAAAACATAAAAAGACTCGCAAGATCGCTTATTAAATACGGAGAAGATAAATAATAACTCATATTTTTACATTTGTGTGCAATCTTAGAGGCGTTAGTTATATCCCCTATAGCAGATAAAAAAATACCCTCAAATATATTGAGAATAAATGCAATGTATTTAGGTTTTGAAAAATTTAATCTTCTCCTTAGATGTTGTAAAAGAAGTATCCCATCCTGGGGTCTGCCCAGCCATACAAGCGCGGTTAATTCGTTCAAACTACAAATTAATGCTGAATAATACTTTCGCTGTTTTTCAAATTTTTCTCGTAAATCCTTAGCGCGGTTGTAATATTCAATAATTGGTAACGCAATCATAGCTGGCAGTGCATCCCGTTGACGATTGATATTAAGATATTCTTGAGGAATTTTTATCAAGAGTTCAGGGTAAGGAAATGAAGGAAGTGTGTTAACTATCTTTGCTGCTTCTTCAAACCTATTTTCCGCCACTAGGGTATTAATTAACTTGTACTTTGACTTTAATTCCGGCGTTTCTTTAACTCCCTGTGTTAGTGTAAGTGAAATCTTGCTGCGGTCCCATCCTGTCATACCATATTTTTTCCATACTTTCCAAATACTTTTCACCGAACAATTTATGCCTCTTTTTTGCAATTCAGTCCGGGCCGTTCTAATTGAAATCCATGGCTTATGTTCTTTAATCGCCACAATTTCATCCTCATAGTTTTGGGGTGGCGATACTGTGCATCTAACTTTGGCCAAAATCTACCTCCCTATTGGAAACATTATATAAAACTCTGTCCCAATTGTCAAGAGGGTGATTTTATTATTAAAACCTTCCATTTTCAAACACATTTTCTGTTTCCCTGCTTTAGCAAAGACTAACATCTTTGATTAAAATAAAAATCGAAAGGAGTGATAATGACTATAAGACCAAAACCTTGCGTAAGGCAATTAAATAAAAATGGGATCCAGGATATAGGAACTGTTATAATATCTATTTGCACTATAATCCTTTTTGCGGGGCCGATGATTGAAAATTCTCTTAATCTTGGGACACTGGAGGCAGCAGAAATTTTACTGAACCCATTCTTGATTGACACAAACCTTAACAATGAACCTACCCCACCCTATGCCCAATATCAACCTGCAGTTGCCTTTGATGGCACTAACTACCTAGTTGTATGGCTGGATGCTCATATTTGGGGAGCGCGGGTGACTCCCACAGGAGTTGTCTTGGATACCAATCAAATACTTATCTCTACTACTCCCTCTACCGATTATTTCCAACCACTCGCAGTTGCTTTTGATGGTTCAAACTACCTCGTAGTGTGGGTTGACATAAGAGATACCGCAAATATGGATATATATGGAGCGCGGGTGACTCCAACAGGGGTTGTTTTAGATCCTAATGGAATCCGTATCTCCAGTTCACCATACAGGGAGGAGCAACCATCAATTGCCTTTGATGGGACGAACTATCTTGTGGTGTGGGTATATTGGGTTAATTATGGTTATGAAGGATACATATATGGTGCCCGTGTTACGCCTGCTGGTGTGGTTTTAGACCCGAATGGAATACCTATCTCTACTGCACCTGTATACAGATTTCATCCATCAGTCGCATTTGATGGTACAAACTATTTAGTCGTCTGGGATGATGCCCGGAATACTGGCGGCCACTATTGCGACATCTATGGGGCACGCGTCGCTCAGAATGGAACTGTTCTGGACCCAGGGGGTATATTGATTTCAGGTATAACAAGCAACTATCATGATCAATTTCCGTCAGTTGGTTTTGGTAGAACGAACTATTTGGTAGTATGGCAGTCGTTCCGAAGCGGTGGGATAAATTTTCTTTTCAGTGCAGTGGTAAGCCCGAATGGAACTGTTATTGATACTAACCATTATTATTATGAGATAATTGGGACCCAACCAAAGATTACTTTCACTTTTCCTTCGTATACAGTTGCATATACTCATAATAATGATATCTATGGGTTACATCTGGATACCGTTGGGAATATAATGGATACCTTCCATATTTCTAATCAAGATGGCTTACAGTTTCAACCAGCACTTGCTTGCGGACCTAATAATCAGGTTCTTATCACATATTCAGGGTGGACTGATTCTATTAATCATCAGTCCGTAAATACACAACGGATATGGGGAGTAATATCCCCCGAATTGAAGATTAGTGAGAACAACTCTTCGTTTCTAAATAGCCTTTTTCAAGCGTACCCGAATCCTTTTGTAAACAGGATAGACATAAGGCTGACTCCAAGTATAAATAATAATCTTTTAACTTGGACAGATCTTCACATCTATGACGTGGATGGCAGGTTGATAAAAACTTTCGCCCTTACGCCGCAAACCTCCTATCTTACCTGGTCAGGAGTGGATGAACAAGGAACACCAGTGGCACCAGGGGTTTATTTCATGGTCCTGAGAGCAAAAAACCATATCCTTTTGACCAAAAATATTATAAAAATGTAGAGTGGGTGGACTAAATTGTGTATATGTAAGGTGGTTTGATGAGGTTAAAATATTACATTCTGACAAATTTTCTTTTGTTATTAAATCTTTTGGCACAAACCCAGCGATGGGTTGCCCGCTATAATGGACCGGCAAATCTCGTTGACGGTGGCAATGCGATCGTGGTGGAACCTAGCGGGAATGTTTATGTTACTGGCCGGAGCGGTGATTCACCATCCACATTTGAATGCACTACTATTAAGTATGATTCTATGGGGAATGAAAGGTGGGTTAGAAGATACCATTTTGCACCCTCATTTTACAATGACACTGGCTGGGGGATTGCCATAGATCCCTTTGGTTATCTCTATGTCATTCTTTCAAGCACAACTCCTGACTCGTATGATGACATCGCAGTTATCAAATACGACAGTTTAGGTAATCTTATCTGGGTAAGACGATATAACGGTCCCGGTAATGACTATGATTGGCCATTTGATATTGCAGTTGACTGCTTTAGCAATGTCTATATTACGGGCAGAAGCATCGGTGATGGTACAGGCTTCGATTATGTCGTGATAAAATTAGATTCTGCCGGCAATGAAAAGTGGATAAGGAGGTATAACGGCTCTGGCAATAATACCGATGAAGCATATAGCATCGCTGTTGATCGCCATGGCAATGTCTTTGTAACGGGTGTTTCAATCAATCTTGTAGGTAACTTAGACTTCGTTACAATAAAGTATGACTCGCTGGGCAACGAGCGTTGGGTTAAAACCTATAATTCACCCAACAATTTAAATGAATATGGTGCAACACTTGCAATTGATAGTTCAAGTAATGTCTATGTCTTTGGAGGCACATGGAGTTTGGGCACATTTCCCAGCGATTATATTTTGATTAAATATAACGCTATGGGCGATACAGTCTGGACCCGCCGTTATAATGGTCCAGCTAATGGTGATGATCGCCCAGCGAAGATTGTATTTGATCTAAGAGGCTACGTCTATGTAACAGGTTCAAGTTATACCGATGCATCAAGCCAAACTGATTTTTGCACAGTAAAATATGATACTAAT
The DNA here is from genome assembly GCA_039802145.1 of Caldifarciminota bacterium. GTDB lineage: Bacteria > Hydrothermota > Tepidihabitantia > SM23-42 > JAOAFX01 > JAOAFX01. Next base: position 4,595 of record JBDRWA010000104.1, read on the forward strand.
GGTAATGTTTTATGGGTGAGGCGCTATAATGGCCCGGGCAGTGGCAATGATCAACCCAAAGCAATAACTGTAGATTCGTATGGAAATATCTATGTAGCTGGCAAGTGCAGGGGACCAGTTGATGATGATTATGCCACAGTAGTGTATGATTCAATTGGGCATCAGCTCACAGCCCAGGTCTATGATGGCCCAGGAGACTGGGAGGATGCTGCTCAGGACATTGTAGTTGATCCACATGGGCATTTTTTCATCACTGGATTTAGCGGTGGAATTAATAGCGCCTATGATTTTACTACAATCTGTTATTCTTTAAATTGGGTCCCCATCTGCAGTAATAGTCGCAAAATTATTGTTTCGTCCGAAATCTGCCTTACCCTTCTTGGCCGGAATTCTTCATACATCTACAAAAATATGAAAATTTATGACATTGCTGGTCGCCTTATTGACCCTTCTAATTTAAAGACCGGGATTTATTTCATTAAGATGGATGCACGAAACTGGTATAAGGTTATTAAAATTGATTAAAAATTTAATTTTAGATATGAAGAAGAATAGTACTATAGGTGGGTTTTTGCTAAAAATTTCTTTTACTCTAATTTTAATGGAAGTTTTAATTCCCTTGAATATATACAAGAGCTAAGTTAAATCAAGGGAAGAAGTTATAGTTGAAAGAGGTATTATGAATTTCGCTATTATATTGACCAAACTGACGCTGAACGGTGCTGATTTCCCCGTTGTAAATTTGATTACATCCGAAACGTATCCTTGTGCGATATATGCTAATAATTTATACTATGCCTTCTGGGTTGACTCTCGTTCTTCACCAATATTCTCATTATATGGTGCCCGTATATCTACAGGTGGCGTCGTACTTGACCCTAATGGAAAATTCCTATTTGGAGATAGTGTAAATACTCCAAGGGTTGCCTACGATGGAACGAATTTTCTCGTTGTCTGGCATGAAGGGCGTTGAAGTTATGGTGATATCCGCGGAGTGCGTGTCACTCCTGATTGTGATACAATAAATTCTTTTTACATCTACTACGATGGTCCAACACCTGTGCAGAACTCGCCTGACATTACTTTTGGAGGCGGTAATTACTTTGTTGTCTGGGGCGATGGCAGGAGTTTAAATTATCAAATCTATGGTACCCGTGTAACCCCGGCTGGTTCTGTCCTTGACCCTGGTGGTATCCTGCTCAGTCGCAATCCAAATGCGAATTATTCTTACCCTTCTGCTGATTGGGGGGCACTCGGTATTTCGTCGTTTATGGTAATTATGCACCTTCGCCTTTTGTTTTATACGGAAGATTTATCAATACAAATGGCAGTCCTGCAAGTGATACAATCAGACTGGCAGCCGCCAACGGCCCTATTTATCACACCGATGTAGCTTATAGTGGGACGAACTTTATGGTTATCTGGGTTGAAATGCCGTCCCCATGTATACTTAAAGGTGTAATTGTATCAAATAATGGCATACCAATCGTTAATGCATTTACGATTGCAACGGGTGTCAATTATGATAAGTCAGCGCATGTCATTTTCAATGGAGTAAATTATTTTGTAACTTATTCCCGGCAAAATGGCACTATCTATGAACTCTGGGGACAGCACTATAATACTACTGGTTCTCCTGTTGGCAATGTGGTTAGAATTACATCAACCCCTTACAGTGCTATATATGGTGATATAGCTGTTGGCACAAATAGTCGTTACCTCAATGTCTGGGGAGAATACAGAATGAACAATTATGATATCTATGCTAATATTGATATTGAGATGGTTGCTATAAGAGAGGAGATAGATAGGGGTAAAACCACCAACCCTCTTAAAGCAACCTTCGTGAAAGACTTGATTGAACTTGTAAATACCGATGAGGAAGCAGAAGTGCTTGATGTCACTGGAAGGTATTTGGGGAGAACCAATAAAGGTCTGTATGATTGTTCCCGTTTAAATACTGGTACCTATTTTATCCTTATGAAACCACGTAGAAATTTTAAAGTAATAAAAATAAAATAGGTATTTTAGGAAAATGTGGTTTGAAAGTTCTATAACTCTGCATTTTGCTCTATGCCACTTATTAATACAATTAGGCATGGTAAGTGGTTAAGGCCAGAAAGGAGGAGTGTATGATATTATTTATTCTATCCATTCTTTCTTTTCAAAATATTGCGCAAACCTATTCAGGGTTTGATTCCTTGAATGTTCGGTTTGTTGGCAATTGGCCATTTGGCCCTTCTTTTGCCGTTGGCTATGATTCTTCTAGACGCTTTATCATCCTCGGTTCAGGTGGTGGTATTGATATTTTTGATTTTTCAAATCCAACCAATCCTGTTAAAATCTCGGAAATTCGCACAAGGGGGATTGTGCGGAGTCTTTTTTATAAAAACAGACTTTATATTGCTGATGATAGAGGCGGCCTTGAGATATGGGAGATAACCAATCCAGGTAATCCAACGAGATTAGGCAGATGCTTTACACCATCCTATCCTTACGATGTATATGTAGCAGGAAATTACGCATATGTGGCTGATTTAGGGGGAGATCTTAGAATAATTAATATTTCAGTCCCTAACAATCCATTTGAGGTGGGGTCTTGTTCTTTTCCCGGTTATGCCTATGGGGTTTATGTTTCAGGTAACTATGCCTTTGTTGCTGCCGGAACTTCAGGATTGAGAATAATTGATATTTCAGATCCTGTGCATCCCAATGAGGTTGGGTACTATGATACACCAGACTGGGCCGAAGATGTTTATGTAAAGGATAGTTTTGCATATATTGCTGATGGATCTTCAGGATTAAGGATCATAAAAATTTCTAACCCTCAAAATCCTTATGAAGTAGGATATTGGGATACCCCGAACTATGCTATGGCTGTTTATTTATCAGGTAACTATGCCTATATTGCGGATCAAGATTCAGGATTGAGAATAATTTATGTTTCAGATCCTGCTCACCCTGTTGAAGTAGGATTCTGCGATACACCCGGGTATGCAAGTGATGTTTATGTTTCGGGAAATTATGCCTTTGTAGCAGATAAACATGGTGGTTTGAGGGTTATAGACATCTCAAACCCTTCCAATCCATACGAAATTAGCGCATATAAAACCCAAAGCGATGCATTTGGTATTTTCGTATCGGGAAATTACGCGTACATTGCTGATGGTTTAGCTGGGTTGATGATATTAGATATTTCAGACACCAACAATCCATTTGAGGTGGGGTCTTGTTCTTTTCCCGGTTATGCCTATGGGGTTTATGTTTCAGGTAACTATGCCTATGTTGCTGC